>JAISQS010000059.1 GCA_031274045.1 Planctomycetaceae bacterium
CGTGAATCTCTTTCGTAGGGCGTTGCCCTACGCTATGAGCTTGTTGCCCTTTCAGGGCGTTGATACTGCGAATAAAAACACAATGTAACACCCCCACAAAATCCGAAATAATCAGGAAAATTACGTTCATACTTGCCGGTTTACGACGAATGAGTTTTGTTGCACACGAAGGTAAAATTTTTTGAGAATACGAAACATGACGAAATAATTTTTTTAACGCGAAACACGCTAAAAGACGAAATTCGTGAAAGTGATTTTAAAAATGTGTTTATTAAAATGTGTTTTTTATAGCCGCGCAGCAACGGCATCATGCATAACTGGTGATGTAACGCAGCGCAATCACCGGAATGCGTTGATGCGGGCGCGGGCTTAACCCACGATTAGTTGCCAACTGAAATCTTTGTTCAAAATATTATTTATATCTTCTGAATTATTGTACAAAAATTCTGTGGTGTTATTGTTGCTTTTTATTTTTATTCGTATGGTTCTGTCAACGGTATTTATTTTGTGAGACGGCGTAAATTTTATAATTAACGCTTCACCTAGTTTTATGATTTGGTCGTCAATACCGTTTATGTTATTTTGATTGATGCTGTTCTGATTTACGCTTTTTTGATTTATGTTGAATGGATTTTTGTTTATGAGCATTATTGTTGTTGCGTTGAAAGTTTCAGGTATGAAGAGTGCTGTGGTTCTTGTGTTGTTTTTATTGAATAGTTGTTTTAATTTTTCGCATTGGGTTTCGTTTCGGGCAACGACAGCTTTTATGTTTTCATTTATTCTTATTTGTCGTCCCGCGTTTAGTATTTGTGCATCCCAATCTGTCGGATTTGATTCGTATTTGAAGAGGTCGAAAATTTTTGGCGCGTACGATTTTTCGCACAAGAAGCATCCGGTTGAAGGTTGTGGGATTTTTTTTATTCCGAGTTTTTTTGCTAACACGACAAGATGCCCTCGTCCGCGTCCTGTGTAACCGTACAATTTTGTTCGGTCAATTAGCCCGCGTTTTTCCGCCTCACTCGGCTCAAGTACAGACGCAGAAAGCGGTCGTACAAGAAAACCATTCAATCCCGATTCGCGTGCAATTAGACTCAATTGATGTTGCATTTGGCTGTTTGGGCGTTGACCTGCGATTTCGCCAGTTGCGACGAAATCGGCATTTTTGTTGCGCATAATTTCTCCCGCCGCACGGCACATCGCAATCCTACAATCAACACAAGGATTCGCCCCTTTGCCATAGCCCCATTGCGGATTGGCAATAAGTTGAATGTAATCATCGCCGGTTCGATACACGACCAACTCTATCCCCAAAGATGCCGCTTGCTCTTGGGCAAGTAACGACGAATCATAAAAAGGCGTGACAAAATTCATGCCAATAACCTCAACCGAATTACGCAACAAAACAGCCGCCGCCAACGCACTATCAAGACCACCGGAAAATAACACAACACTACGCACCGCCATAAAAAATTCCTCAAAAAATAAAAAATAAAAAATTAAGAATTGATCATTATTCAACCACAAAGAACACAAAGAACACAAAGAACACGGAGAATATATTATTTTAACAAATACATTCCTCTTCCCTGTACTCTCTGTGTCCTCTGTGGTTGTTATCATTCTCTAGCATGCTGACAACGCAGATTTTTGGGATATTCGCAGAGTTCTTTTAATTTCTATCTGCGCAAATCCATGAAATCAGTGTTACCTGCGTGCTAAAAAAATATAATCCCACAAAATCCGAAATAATCAGAAAATTTACTCTCCGCTCAATACTCCACCTCTGCGTCAACATACTCGTCATCATAATCAATACGTACATCTTCTTCTTCGATTATGTTTGTGTTGGTGAGTTCTTGTTTTTTTGTGACTTGTTTTTTTTGTGATTTTTGTTTTATGGTGAGGTGAGTTGGTTGTTCTCTTATTAGTTTTATGTTGTTGAATGGGTCGATTATTTCTGTGTTTTTTATGTCGTTTGTTGAGTTGTATCTTTTGACTTTTTCGTTTTTTGGCAGTTCCATTAGAAATCTGCTTGCAATTGCAGTTCCGAAGTTACCTCTGAATCCGCGTCGTTCGGCGCGGCTTAATCTTAATTCTTGTTTTGCTCTTGTTATTCCGACAAAAAATAGCCTACGCTCTTCCTCAACTTGTAACTCGTTCTGCGCTCTGTCATGCGGCAAAATACCCTCTTCGATTGCAATAATATACACAACCGGAAACTCCAAACCTTTCGCCGCGTGCAACGTCATCAAAGAGACCTTGTCCTTATTTTGATCGAGACCATCCGAATCACTTACCAACGCTGCCCGCTCCAAAAAAATCTCCAAACCATCCTCACCTGCCGCAAGCTCCTCACGATCAAACTCCTCCGCCTCCAACAACAACTCCTCAACATTCTCAAGACGCGTCTGATCCTCCTCCGATTCTTTCGCGTCAAATTGCTCACGATACGATGTCTCAACAAGAACCATATTGATCAACGCCGCCACCGGATAATCATTCCCCGCAGCCGTTGTCAGCTTACTTATTATTCTCGCAAAATTTCTCACTGCCGCTGTTGTTTTTTTGTTTATTCCTGAAATTGAATCGACGTTATTTGCCGCTTCCATGATTGTCAAACCGCGTTCGTCGGCGAATTGCAAAATCTTTTTCAATGTAGTTTTTCCAATCCCGCGTGTCGGTTCATTGATCACCCGCTCAAACGAAACGACATCAGATTGATTGTAGATCAATCGCAAGTACGCGATTATATCCTTTATCTCTTTTCGTCCGAAAAATTCTAATCCACGCACGAGTTGGAATGGGACTTTGTGTTTGTTTAGAGCGTGTTCAAGATTTCGTGACAGTGAATTGACTCTGAAAAAGATTGCGTAATCGGCGGCTTGACGCAGACCTGATTTGAGTTCTTCGGCAATTTCGTGTGCGATTGATTCCGCTTCGTCATTTTGATCATAACAACGTACCAGCCGAATTGGATTGCCGCTCGATTTGTCTGTCAAAAGAACTTTCGGTTTGCGATGAATATTATTCACGATAACCGAATCGGCAGCCGCCAAAACTTCCGGCGTACTGCGATAATTCCGCTCAAGACGAATCACTTTTGTTTCAGGAAAATCATTTTCAAACTCTAGTATATTTTGAATATTTGCGCCGCGCCAGCCGTAAATTGATTGATCGGGATCGCCTGTTACGGCAAGATTACGATTGTTGTGTGAGAGCATTTTGGCAATCACATATTGGACGGTGTTTGTGTCTTGATATTCGTCGATCAAAACGTAGCGGTATCTGTCCGACAATTTGGTTCGCAGTTCTTGATTCGTGTTCAATAAGACCGCAACATGCAAAAGCAAATCATCAAAATCCGCTGCGTTTGCCCGATAGAGTTGCTTTTGATATAGAGGATAAATTTCACTGACGACCATGCCAAGTTGACTGTCAGCGCGCGGAACATATTCATCACAATTCACAAGATTATTCTTTGCCCATGAGATAGACGCGGCTATTTTTTGTGCGTTTATGCCGGGCGGCAGATGTTTTGCCGCAATAATATTTTTGATAACCGATTCTGATTCGTGCGAATCGTAGATTGTAAAATTTTGACCTAACGGGGCAAAATCAGAATATTGCCGTAACATACGAGCGCAAAATTTATGAAACGTACCAATCCAAACAAAACGATCCGGCGCAAGCGTCTGCAACCGATGCTTCATCTCTTCCGCTGCCTTGTTCGTAAACGTGAGCGCGACGATCTGCGATGCCGCAACACCTTGATACAACAACGCCGCAATCCGATGCGTAACAACACGCGTCTTGCCGCTGCCAGGTCCAGCCAAAACAAGAAGCGGACCATCCTTGTGCGAAACAGCCTGACACTGCTCCTCATTCAAATCAGAAAACAAAAATTCAGGTATCATCTTATTTTTAAGTTATGTGAAATATTTATATATTTATATTTATATTGTTTCGTTTTTTGTGTAGTCATCAAGTTGCGGATTTTATCAATAACACGACAAGGTAACATATCATATCATAACGTAAGGTAACACTATCGTTATACCACACAAGTTCGCGTTAGCGACGGGGGCTTGCCCCTCGTTATACCACACAAGTTTTTTTTGCGTTCAGTTCCAACTTGTTTGGTTCTATTACACACAGAGGCGGGCGGGATGCCCGCGTTCCAGTCCGTTGCCGCTTCGCGAATTATTCCCCCTCATCCCCCTCCCCCCCCGCGAATAAAAATTATGCAATGGAAATTGGAGAACTTGGTAGTACATTGTGCCGGATGTTCCGGTTGGGGGGATTTTGACAAAAAAAAGTTTTTTGCAGATTATTCCTGTTTTTTTCTAATGAATTGTGTAATTTTTTTCGATGGTACAGTTAGAAATTGTATTTTTACATTTTGTGCGAGTCGGGTTGGTTGACAATGTTTCACGACGAACATGTTTCACGGGATGTTTGGTGAGTGGTTGACCGTATGTATTCCGGCAAGCGGCGAAATATCCGTGAATATTTACTCACATTTTAACGACTGAACTATACGCAACACACTATAAAAATCGTTGATTACAAACGTCAAAACGGGCTTTCAGATAAGTTGACCCGCGAACGTAAACGAGATTTAAAGTACAAGCAGTTTAAAACTTTTAACACTTTTGGAATCTTGGACTGCCGTCAGCAATTGCGGTATTTCCTGAAAGGAGATTGAAGCTTGAAACCGAAAACAGAAACAAACATGAAGTCAAGTGTATTCGCCGTAATATTTGGATTGGCGATGGTTTTTGACTGTATATTTGCGACATCCGCGATATTTGCCCAGAACAACATCACGGCAAATTATCCTCAACCGATAGCAAATCAACCACCGTTTGAACGTCCAAATCCATCGTACAGCAACACCGCTACGAATACGTACACACCAAACGCCGCCGCGCCGAATTTTGCAGTGCCGAATTATGTACCAGCAAATGTTCCTGCGCCAAATTTTGTATCGGCAAATGTTCCCGCGCCGAATTATGTACCGTCGAATGTTCCTGCGCCGAATTATGTATCGGCAAATGTTCCAGCGCCAAATTTTGTACCAACGAATGTTCCTCCATCGAATGTTCCCGCGCCGAATATTGTTCCGATGCGTTATGTTACGGATACTTATCCGTCTGCAACATTGCCCCCAGCGCAACCACACGCCAATATTCCACCGGCACACAATAATATTCCATTGACGAGTAATAATATTCCGGCGGCGAATCTCGAACAACTTCACGCGACTTGTGCGCAGAAGCTTCATCAAGCTCGGCGTGCGGTGGCGTTGCGGGATTTTGCGGCGGCGGAGCGGATTGCAAGGGAAGTTCAGGGAATAAATTTGCAATACAAACCGACTGATGACAAACCGGAATCGGTTTTGGCTTTATTGAAACAAAAAGAGTCGTTGGATGAATCTTGGCGGGCGAACGGCACAACCGAACAATTTAAACGTCACTACGCAATCTTTTTGTTGTCGCAAGCTAACGCGCTTTTGAATTATGGTGATGTGGAGCTTGCGACTAATTTGTGTGATGTTGCGCTTGCTCAAAATGTGTTGTATAGTGAGTCTGATGTCAGGGCTGGTTTGAGTCCGTTGGCTGTTGCGCGTCGGATTGAGGATGTGAAAAATTATCGCGCGGCGCAATTGAGTCAGCAGAACAATAACCGCTCCGCTCTTGCCCAAAAAGAATCTCAACCAAACAACCAACACCTCTCAATGGCTACCCAACGCGACATCGCCAAAGCTATCGATTTCCTAAAAAATGCGCGGCACGCTGTTGATGTAGGTGACTTTGATGACGCGCGGAGATATTGTGATGCTGTTCGAAAGATGGGTTTGGATGATTCGTTGTTCCCGTCGAATGTTGACACGCCGACGAAGTTATTGGGGGAGATTGCTGTCAAGTCGAACGCAGTTAAACTCCAGCAGAATCGCGACGATAACAAAACGACCGCCGGCACAAATAACAACATTCACAACGCCGCAACTAATCCAACCAATACAGCAGATAACACGCCAAATATGTCCACTGCCGTCTACAACGAGAACAAAGATACAACCCAAAACATACCGGCAACTAATTTGCCCGATACGACTGATTTTGTAGATCAGGCGCGTCAAGCCCGCGCCGTCGCGATTCAGCAACTTGGCGCGGAAGTCATAAGAATGGTAAGCGAAGCGAATCGACTCACGAACGAAAGCAGACACGAAGAAGCGTTTGACGCTCTTAATCGGGCAAGACAACGTGTTGACGATGCGAAAGTTGATGAAGCGGTAAAAATCTCACTCTACAAAAGCATCGAGAACGCCGTACAGTCAACAAGTCAACACATCGAACAAAACAGATCAAGAATAAATTTGGACACGCAGAATAAAGAAGTTTGGGCAAAACTAAAAAAGGAATCAGATGCCGCGCGAAGCAAAGAACAACAAATCAAAACATACGTCGATGAATGCGCGAGATTGAACGAAGCACAAGAATACGAACAAGCCGTCATTATTGCGAAGAAGGCTCGTGAATTTGCGCCGACTGAACCTGTTACTCAGTTGCTTTTGCAACACACGCAGATGCTCGCGAATGTCCGCCGGAGTGAGAGAAATATTGCTGATAAGCGTGAGATGTTTGTTGAGGCATTGCATGATGTGGATGAGAGCAGCATAGTGTCGAATGATGTTTTTCGGCGTGATATTGCTTATTCGTCACGATGGTCTGATCTTAAAAGAAGGCGGAAATCTACGCAAGATTTGTTCTATGAGCGTCCTGAAAGTGAGAAGCAAATAATGCGTAAACTTGAGATGCCGATTTCGTTCAGTACGGATCAACCGATAGCGTTTAGTGCGTTTATTGATCTGTTGCGTGCGCAGACCGGATTGAATATTGATGTTGATTGGGGTGCTTTGGCGGAGGCTTATATTACGACTGATTCGTATGTGTCGCTCAAGTTGTCAAGTGAAATAAAGCTGAAGAATATTTTGAATCAGGTGCTGGGTCAAAAGGGGTTGGCTTATGTGGTGAAGAATGAGATGTTGAACATTACGAGTTTGAAGCAGGCGCGTGGTCAACTTATAACGCGGAGTCATTATATTGGGGATGTTGTCATGCCGATTCGTAATTTTGACGGCAGTTCGCCGCATGATATGCGAAACATCATCAACAGATCAATCCAAGACCAATCCATACACCGACCTCACCACAATACACCGCAAGGCAACGCACCAATGCAATACCCGAATACCGGCGGATACATTCCAACTCCTGCATTGGGCAATACATTCGGCAATAACACGCAAAACTACAACTTGACTCCGGGCATGATCAACGCGCAAACATTCAGCAGCGGCGTACCGAATCCGAATGGTACTGCGACATTCGCCAACAATGCCGGTGCGTTGACTCCCGAAGGAGCGGCTGGCGGCGGCGGTGCGGATTATGAGATGGTTATCAATTTAATAAAGAATGTGACAAGCTACAATGAAAACGCGGATGATGGTGCGAATATTGTAGAATTTGAAGGGAACATGAGTATTATTGTTCGTCAGACTGAGGAGGTTCATGCGGAGATAGCGGATTTGTTGAATCAGTTGCGAAAGTTGAGTGATCTTCAGATAGCTGTGGAGGTGCGGTATATTACGATTAGTGATGACTATTATGAGAAGATGGGGGTTGACTTTCAGATGAAGCTGAGAAATGACGGGGCGGCGAATAAGGTTGAGCTTTATTCCGGTTCGGGTAGTTCGAGTTCATCTACGGATACGACTGACACCAGTACCAGCAGCAGTAGTTCGTCTGCTACCGGTATTGCGAGGGGCAATAATGTCACGGTCGGTTTGCAAGGACCGAGTCAGTTCCAATTTGACCTCTCGATTCCGTTTTCGCAGAATACTTATGGTTTAGCTGATCCGATGTATGGAGGTTTTAATCCTGATTCGGGGCTTCGGATGGGTTTTGCTTTGTTGAGTGATATTGAGGCGTACTTCTTTATGAGTGCAACGCAAGGCGACTCGCGGACAAATGTTTTGCAGGCACCGAAGGTGATGATTTTTAACGGTCAAATGGGATCGGTTGTGGACAGCACGCAATCTCCGTTTGTTACGAGTGTGGTTCCGGTTGTTGGTGATTTTGCGGTTGCGTATCAACCGATAATCTCCGTTTTGAGCGAGGGGCAAATAATGACTGTGCAAGGTACGGTTTCACCGAATCGGCAATATGTCCGCTTGACATTGCAGCCTCAATTTACCGTCATCAATAAGGTCGTAACTTACCGTTATGTCGGCGACGAAAACACATCAGATTCAACAACATCAACAGGCACAACATCAGACGGTGCATCAGCAACAGCCGACGAACGACGTGCAGTCTCAACAACCAGCACACGCCAAGCATCAGGCGTAACAATCCAACAACCAATCTACGCAACATTCTCAGTCCAAACAACAGTAACCGTACCTGACGGCGGGACAATTTTCATGGGAGGTATAAAGAGGTTGCGTGAGGGTAGAATTGAGGCTGGTACGCCGATTTTGGACAAGATACCGTACTTGAACAGACTATTTATGAACACGGCAATTGGCAGAGACACGTCGAGTATATTGATGGTTGTTACACCAAGAATTATTATTCAGGAAGAGGAAGAAGAATTCCTAACCGGCGTTCGCCCATAAATAACGTTAAGGCAAAACGCCAAACGTCGGTGTAGCCGACCATTGCCGCGAAGCGGCGAAGGACTGGAACGCGGGCGTCCCGCCCGCCTCTGTGCGTAATAGAACCGAACAAGTTGGAACTGAACGCCAAAACGTCTCGGCAAACGTAAGGTGGGTAACCGACCGCCGGGCGGTTACGTCGGCACAAGCCGACAACTGGATCGCCAACACGCACCGGAATTTCTATCGCTCAAAACCAACACGCCCAAAACGTAGGGCGTTTTGGTTTTACCGATACGTTTTCCGCCCCCTCTGTTTTCGGCTTGCTCCGCTCGCCGAAAACACAACCGCCCAGCGGTCGGTTGCCCACCTTACGATCACCAACGCAAAAAAACTTGTGTGGTATAACGCTGGCATCCCGCCCGCCTCTGTGCGTAATAGAACCGAACAAGTTTGAACGGAACGCCAAAACGTGTCGGCAAACGTAAGGTGGGTAACCGACTGCCAGGCGGTTACGTCGGCGCAAGCCGACAACTGGATCGCCAACACGCACCGGAAAAACCAACACGCCCAAAACGTAGGGCGTTTTGGTTTTACCGATACGTGTTCCGCCCCCTCTGTTTTCGTCTTGCTTCGCTCGCCGAAAACGCTATTCACCAAAAAAGCCCAGCGGTCGGTTGTCCACCTTACGATCACCAACGCATAAACCGTCCTATCTCGTCGGTAGCAAGCTACCGTCGCTAACGTCACGCGAATGCGTTTCTTATTTTTTTGTTGGCGGTTTGAAGTTGGAGCGTGGTAGTTTGATGTTGTAGTTTCCCATACCTGCGCTGAC
>JAISQS010000073.1 GCA_031274045.1 Planctomycetaceae bacterium
GTGGGGAAATTTGTACCAGTTGCGAGTCGGTTGTGACTCAATATCCGTAGCTCAAATCGGTAACAAAATCATATTTGTTACGATTGCGAAAGGGAATTTTCAAGTGTAAAAAGTATAAAATTTCGCGCATTTTGTATTTTCGTGTATTTCGCGTTAAAAAAATTTTCTAAATTACTTTTCGTTTATTCCGTATTTTTCGCATGGTTCGTATTCTCAAAAAAAACTTCTTAAAAACTTGTGTGGTATAACGAGGGGGCAAGCCCCCGTCGCTAACGCGATCCGCAATATTTCGGTCAAATTTTTCCTTCATGTCAAATTTTTCCTTCGTATCGTCCAATAACATCGTCAACATTGTCTGTGTCCATTATAAGTTTTCCATGTTCGAGCATTATTGCGCGGTTACAGAGGGAGCGGATTGATGCGACGTTGTGCGAGATGAACAGTATGGTTCGGTTTTGGTCTCTTGTTAATTCTTGCATTTTGGCAATACATTTTTTTTGAAATTCGGCATCTCCGACAGCGAGTACCTCATCAACTAACAAAATTTCCGATTCAAGATGCGCGGCAACAGAAAACGCTAAACGAACAAACATCCCCGACGAATAACGCTTGACCGGCGTGTCAATAAATTGACCAACTCCCGAAAACTCAATTATCGCGTCAAACTTTTTTAATATCTCCTGACGACTCATTCCAAGTATCGCGCCGTTCATAAATATGTTTTGCCGCCCCGTCATTTCATTGTGGAATCCGGTGCCGATTTCAAGAAGCGACGCAACACGATCCTTGAACACAACACGCCCCCGCGACGGCATGGTAATTTGCGAGATGATTTTGAACAATGTCGATTTACCGGCACCGTTCGTACCAAGAACTCCAACCGTGTCACCACGCCGAACCACAAACGAAACATCATCAATCGCAAGAAACAAATCACGATCATTTGATTTGTGATTTTGTGTACCGATGATTGAGTTTGGGTCGTCGCGTCCGTGTATTTTTGCCCACCATGATTGAATGTCTTTAATGAGCGTTCCGCCGCCGATAACGCCCAACCGGAACTCTTTGCTCAAATGCTCAACCCGAATTACGCAATCGTTCGACATAATTTGTACATTGGGTTTGTCACAAAAATTACGTTTGTTCAACGTTCCTTTATTTTATAATTTTATTTTTGCTGTTACCTGACTGCCCGGTTGAAGTCTCCAACCATTTTCAACCCTCTGATTCTGAACTTCAATATAAATCTCAAACTCATTGCTTGCGGTAATTATTTTCGGATTTACGAAAACAATTTTGCCGTGAAAATTTTCAACTTGTTCGTTGACCATTTTAACTTGTACGGTGACATCTTTGCCTTCAAGTTGGCTTTGTGAACAATATGCCGCGCTGACTTTGCACAACGCCCTCAACGTTTCCAGTTGTGTGATTTCAAGAATCGAATCGCCTTCTCTTACGTATTCTCCTTCTGATTTTTTTATCTCGGTGATTACGCCGTCGATTGGTGCGATGAGTTGTCGAATTTTAATATTTGTTTTTGTTGCTTCTACCATTTGCCGTCTTACGTCTGTTTCTGCGCTTCTTTCGTTTTCGATTACGTACCTGAGCAAATCGACATTGGCAACAGCTTGCAATCGTTCATGGTCGGCTTGCAAGATTTCAATTTGCGGCACAGTATCTCTTGTTAGCTGGTTTGCTTCTTTTAATTGCCGCAATTTTATTTCAGCAAGTTCCACCGTCTTTTGTGCGTACTCTATCTCGATAACTTTCTTCTCGGCAGCAATTGCAACATTAAGCTGAGCAATATCCGTCTTTAACTGATTTTGCAATGTCCTATCATCTAACTTGCCTAACAATTGCCCTTTTTTGACATACATTCCTTCGGTAATCAATGTCTGTGTAATCGCGTCCGTTTCATCATCGGTCAAATTCTCACCGCTGTTGCCGTCTGCTGTTCTCAGCGACATCAAAATAGCACTGCACGGTGCCGTAATAACAATCTGGTTCCGCTTCGGAACTTCAAGCATTCCATTCGTCGTCAATTCATTCGATACCGGCGCGGCAGATGTCGGGGACGTTGCAGCAATACCGTTTGGATTAGTTGTTATTGGATTTGTGATCGGATTGGTTGTTAGATTGGTTATTGGATTGGTTATTGGATTGGAGTTTGTGTTTTGGAGAGGATTTGGCAAATTGTCGGTGATGTTTATATTCGTTGTGTGCGTTCTTGTTCTTGTTTGTGTTTCGTGATTCGGAGTCAAGTTACCGTCAACCGGTTTGTGTACACTCGGCAACACAGGAATAGTATCCGCACTTCTAACAATCTGAATTGTTCGCGCCGGTTCAGGTATTTCCGCCGGTTCGGGACCCATCAACGGAATTAGGGCAAGAAGAGTTAAAGAATTGTTCATGATTTTTTCTTTTGTTTTTGTTTTGGATTGTTTGGTGTATCCGCAAGCATGATGCTTGTGTTACCTATTGGTTTGTTGTAATTATCTCTAATAATTTCGGGACGATTTCGTCGTATGAAAAAGTTCCGATGAGTGTTCCTTGTTTTTTTAGGTTTACTGATTTTGTTCCGCACCATATTCCGAAGTCTGCGTTATCTGTTTCTCCCGGTCCGTTGACGCGGCAACCCATGACGGCAATCGTTAATTGGCGGTCTTTGAGTTCTCTTGTTTTTTCGTAGATCAATTCAGCCAGTTGCACAAACCTATCGTTCTCAACCCTCGCACAACTCGGACAACTAACAATATTCAACGCTGCTTGTTGCCATTTTCCTGAATGAATATTGCTGTTTTTTACGTTTTCTAAAATCAATTTTCCGGCTTTGATTTCTTCGTCTTTGCGGTTATTTGGGACGGTCAATGAAATCCGCATTGTGTTTCCGATACCTTCGGCGAGTAGTGGTTCGATGGCGGCTTGTGATTTTATTATTCCTTCCGGGATTAGTCCTGCTTCTGTTACGCCGAGATGCAGCGGAATGTCCGGTCGTATTCGGGCAAACTGTCTGTTTACGGCGACAACAGTTGCCGGATCGGATGATTTTATTGAGACGCAGAATTGAGTGAAATTGAGCGAGTCGATAAACTCCGCGTGTTCAATTGCACTCAATACCATCGGGTCAATATTTTTGTCCGCGTCAATACTGTACGATAAATTCGGATCAACACTGCCGCAATTAACACCAACCCTAATTGCACAATCATTCTCCCTACAAATTTGCACAATACGTTCAACCTTCTTCTGCCACGCAACATTCGGCTCGGCGTGATGCAAGTGTCCGGGATTATACCTTATTTTGTCAACATACGGTGCAACAGATTCGGCTAATTTGTAATTTTCTTGCAAATCTACGGAGAGGTTCGCGGTTGTTCGTTTGCGTATTTCTTTCAAAGCGTCTGCGTCGCGTTGTGTATCGACGGCGATTCGCACCACAGCCGCGCCAGCATCTGACAGGTGTTGACAAGTTGCCGCCGTCGCTTCAATATCTACCGTTTTGGTTGCAGCCATACTTTGAATTGCAATCGGCTCATTTGCCCCGATTGCAATCGACCCAATCCTGACAAGACGTGTTTGGTTCTTTCCCATATTATTATATTGCGTATAAAATTATTATATTGCGTATAAATTTTTTGATATTGAAATTTCGTAATGTATCAGTGAAAATTGTAGCGTGGTAGTAAAACAAACCTTATTTGCAACCTTATTTTTTTTACAAAAACAACCTTAGTAGCCCGAGAATCACCCACAGACATAACCTTATTACCTTATTTTAACTGTGCAACCTAATAAGGTAATAAGGTTGAAATTTTCTATTGTCAATAGCTACTAAGGTTGTTTTGTTTAGGAAAAATCAGGTAAAAATAATGTTGATTTAAAGCGGATATTTCGCTGATATATTACCAAATTTTCACGATGACATTAAAAACAAGGAATTATCAAGTGCAAAAAGTATATATTCATGTGTTGATTGGAGAGTGTGTTGATTGGAGAATTGAGAGTTGATCGGAGCAGTTGAGGAGAATAAGTGTAATGATTGATAAATTGCTGACAGTCAAAGAAGCCAGCGAATGGGCAACAAAACATATCGGAAAAAACGTAACAACTTCCAATATCGCTTACCTCATTTTAAATCAGAAATCTGTTTTAATGCGAGATTTAAAAGAATGACTTACTACAATATGGAAGATACCGTATTTGCAATTTGCGAGTCAGACTTGCAAGAAGAAGCAAAACGGTATTTAAACAGGAAACTTACCAGTAACGAATTACATAGTGCGGTTAAAGGATTAGAATCGGGTATCGGAATGTCTCTTGACGCAATATACTCAGCGATTATGAGCGAATTTAAAACAGCGGATCAAATTGCAGAGGAGGATTTGGATGAATACACAGAGGAAAGTGAGGGCATATAATTATGGTCAATTGTGATATTATACACGGTGATTGTATTCAAATTCTTTCGACAATACCCGAGAATTCTATTGACTTAATTTTTACATCACCGCCTTATGCAGATCAACGAAGAGCGACGTATGGCGGTATTAGTCCCGATAAGTATGTTGAATGGTTTTTACCGGCAGCAGATCAACTGTTACGAGTATTAAAACCGACCGGAACGTTTGTCCTTAACATCAAAGAAAAAGCCGTTAATGGGGAACGTAGTACATACGTTCTCGAATTGATTCTTGCAATGAAAAAGCAGGGTTGGCTCTGGACAGAAGAATTTATTTGGCATAAAAAAAATTGTTATCCGGGCAAATGGTCAAATCGTTTTCGTGACGCTTGGGAACGATTGTTACAATTTAATAAAAACCGTAAGTTTAAGATGTATCAGGAAGCAGTAATGGTTCCGATGGGTGATTGGAAACATAAACGATTATCGAAGTTAAGTGAGACGGACAAAATACGTGACACATCAAAAACAGTAAGCGGTTTTGGTAAAAATATTTCTCATTGGCTTGACCGTCCCAAAGCATATCCGTCAAATGTACTCCATTTGGCAACCGAGTGCAGTAACAAAAAACACAGTGCGGCTTTTCCCGAAGCGTTGCCGGAATGGTTTATTAAACTTTTTACACAAGAAGGCGATACGGTACTTGACCCGTTTATGGGGGCGGGAACGACAAATATCGTTGCAAACCGCATGAACCGAAATTCCATCGGAATTGAAATCGTGCAGGAGTACTGCGAACTCGTTCGACAACGCCTGAAACCAATATTACAACTCCCACTTTTAACACAACAATATGAAATCATTAGACAGAAAAACTGTTTTGAAATACATTGAGGAACACATAGACGAGTTCCACAAAAAACGAGAGACGAAATTGTACGAACTCGACTTCAGAGAAGTTATCAGACACAAGAATCCGTATCTGTTCAAAGCAAAGAATATTTTAACAGCACAAGACCTCGTCAATGGTTTTTTGACAGCGCATTTACATACGCAAGAGGAGACGATTTTTGGACATTTTCTTGAAGAACTTGTCATTTTTGTTTGCGGACAGGTATTCGGAGGCAAACGCACTGATCCTTCTTTACGTGGTTTTGATTTGGAATTTGAACGCGATAATATTCTGTATGTCGTAGAAATAAAGTCAAGTTGGAATTGGGGCAACAGTAGCCAATTGAAACAAATACAGATCAACAGTAAAAACGTTACCGAATCACTTGCACAAAATCGAAAAGGGATTTCAGAAATTATTGCAGTTAATGGTTGTTGTTTTGGGAAACGTAAAACGGCGAAGAAGAGTAAAGGATATTTGAAACTCTGCGGTCAATGCTTCTGGGAATTGATTTCAGGCGACGAAAATTTGTACATCGACATTATTGAGCCAATTGGGCACAAAGCGAAAGATCATAGTATAAGTTTTCAGAATACGTACGCACGAGTTCTTAACAAATTTACATTGGAATTTGCCAAAGAGTTTTGTGATGACGGAATCATAAATTGGGAGCGGATTGTTAAATATGTTTCGGAAAAAGAAAATAATATTGAACGTGAATCACGAATGAAGAGTTGCTAAAGAGTTTTTGGTATATTGTCAGTGGAGAAGAAATATTTCAGGAATTGCAGATGTATTGAATAATTGTAAAAAATATTTTGCAGACAATTACAACGTGTTCCTCGTGGCAAACGATAAACACAACATGTATCCAACCATCGCCGAACAATCCGGCATGAAAATAATCAAACAATTCCACCGACCAGTCCTAAACCGCAGCGAAAAAGATACCACCGCATACTCGGAAACAATCTTTTATTTAAAGGAGAGATAAAATATGCCCCCAATACAAACTAAAATTGAAAGATATTGTGCAAAATTTATCAATAATCACTATAGCAAGAGCGACAAAAAAAAACCGGAGTCTCTTAAATTTGAATGGTTTGTAAGTTCGATGCACGCTTGGTATTATGCAAGCCAATCATATAATTCAAAACAGGATATCGGAAAAGAAATTTCACTTGGTAATGCTCAAGGTGGTGATGCTTTTTTTATTACTGTCAACAATCAACTCTTTAGTTTGCAAGATGATGTAAAAACTATTATTGACGTACTCAAAAAAAATAAAGGAAAAGTCATCTTTCATTTAGTACAAGTAAAAAAATCAAGTCATGTGAAATTAGGCGACTTTAAGAACTTCACTGATATTCCGCTGAAAATATTTAAAAATACAGGTATTTCAAGTAGTCAGCCACGTCTGGCTGCATTAAAAGAATTTGTCAGCACGATAATTGAGAGTAATGACCTACAAGATATTTCGCATGAATTTGAGCTGTCATTTTATACAGAAAAAAACGAAAATGATATTGAAAAATTGAAAAAAGAGTGGTGTGATGAAATAGAATTTATTAAAAATGATTACAATGAGTATACTAATGTTAAAATCAATATTAGAGGAGCAGACTTTATTAACGATGTGTATGAACGTTTTATTGCCAACGACCTAGTATTATTTGTGGACAAGTCTAATCTGACGTTTGTCGATGACAATAAATACTTAATCGGTTTTTTATCTGCTGATGAATTATTAAACTGTATTACTACATCTAATAAAGAAACCCACGAAAGGATTTTACACACCGATGTGTTTGTGAATAATATTCGTTTATATTTAGGTTCAACTCCGATAAATGTCAGTATAGAAAAAACGCTACATGAAGAACCGGAAAATTTTCATTTGTACAATAATGGATTAACAATAACAACTAAAAAAATTGGACGTGGGCATGCACATCTATACAGAATAACACCTGTAAATATCGTCAATGGCTGCCAAACAGCCAACAGTATTTACAATGTTTTCCGTACTAAATCAGAGCAGGAGAAAAAAGTGAAAATTCCTGTCAGAATTATCGTCGCTCAAGATGATGAATATGAAAAAATTACAATCAGGACGAATAGCCAAAATGGTTTATCTGAGCAGGACTTAATATCTATTACTAATGTTCAAAAAGATTTAGAAGATGATTTTCGCAAGTTGTCCATACAAGGATATTCCTTTTTTTACAAACGGCAAAATTCTGCCAACGTCGATACCAATGGTGTTGATTTTATTATTAAAATAGATGATATACTTAGAGCTAGTTTTTCTTGTTTAATGTTGATTCCGCATAAAGTATTGGGGTGTTTCGATACTACAACGGACAAATTTGTCAACAGCATTTTTGAGGAACGGTTTCTAAAAATTTATCCTGTTTTAACTGTTTTATTGAAACTAGTCACGAACGAATTAGAAGACAAATACAGTCCACATATAAAACTGAAGTATCATATCACATACTTAATCTATAAATTGTGTACCAGAAGGGGCGTCGATAAAACAGCTAAAAGTATTGCAGAGTATTTCTCAAACAAGTCGACGACTGGACTGTCTAGCGAAGACGTTGAGAAATTTGTGGATAGTACGTACAAAAATATTTATTCGGTTATTAATGACGGAGATGCTTTTGCTAAAATCATCAAATATATTTTCACAGTTCTGAAGAAAGATTATCCTATGCTTGTGAATAATATTACAACGAAAGAATGGGCAAGAATTTTATACAAAACAGTTGATAAATCGCAACTAGGTGAAGCGGTCTTTAAAAATATTGACCAAACATTCACAAAAGATATTCATGATTTTGTTCCTGATGTTTAAGAAGTATGTTAATATTTTGCTGATTATTTTGTTTTTTGTGGGGCATGATTTTATTGATTTATAGCCCTGAAAGTAGAGACGCAAGGCATTGCGTCTCTACTTTAGCCTTTATCGATACACCGTATCAATACGCTGCATCAACGCCCTGAAATGGCAAAATATCATAGCGTAGGGCAACGCCCTACGATAATTGATTGTAAATAACCTTCGCCCCAACGGGGCAATAATATCAGACCAAGCGGAAGTTTTTAGTTTTCAGTTTTAATATAATCCTTATTATTAAATTAGGAATTCGGAATTCGGAATTCGGAATAATTCCTCATTCCTCATTCCACATTCCGCATTTAATCAATTATTGTTGATATTATTGGGGCGTTGCCCCGAGTGGTGTTTGTGAATCCCTTTCGTAGGGCGTTGCCTTACGCTAATGTAGAGACGCAATGCATTGCGTCTCTACTTTCAGGGCGTTGATACTGCGAATAAAAGACACAAAGTAACACCCCAACAAAATCCGAAATAATCAGAAAGTTGCAAAGCGAACTGTGTTGAGTTTATTTGCGAATCGCTTGTTTGCCATTTGCCCGTTGTTACCAAAATCAGAAACAATCAGAAACAATCAGGAATAATTAGGAGAAAAGATATGTCACAAGTTCCTCCTCTTCCGCCTTCGCCTCAGCCGTCACCTTCGCCTTATCCGCAGGCGCACGCTTCGAATATTATTGTCAGCGGTCAAGCCCAAGCCCAAACCGTGCCGCAAGATTACTATCCCGAAGGTTACGTTCAGCAACCCGTCGGCGGTTATATGCCTCCGCGAACACATACTCTCGACGGAATTGAGATGGCAAGAGTCACGCCGCAGATTCTTTTGCTAATGATTTTGTCGGGTATTCAAAGAAACTGGAAGTGGGCATTGCCTTGTGGTTTGATTCTTGGCGCGATTGCTTTCGGTGCTCTTTGGTTTCTGTTTCCAATCAAATACGAAGCAACCGCATGGATTCAAATGAGAACAAATAAACCGGTAATAATAAGAACACAAACCGACAATGTTGACTATGAAAATTTTGTCCAGACGCAATTCACTTTGATCAGCAGTCCGATCATTTTGAAAAAAGCTCTTGAAAATCCGAAGATAGCGCAACTCTCATGTATAACGCGTGAGAAAGATCGTGTTGCGTGGTTAAGGCGGAATGTTGTGCTTAAACGTTTCGCGAAATCGGAATTTAGCACTATCTCAATTGAGACGGAGTTGCCGGAGGACGCAGCGAATATTGTTAACAGTATTCTTGATGCGTACATATCTTATTACCTTGTGAACTCGTCAAAATGGAACACCGATTTGGTCAATCAATTGAACAATGAAATCAACCGTCAAAACTCGTCTGCGCGATTTCTCGAAAAAGAAATCCGTGAAAAAATGGAAAGTGCCGCTAAAAATAATGCGGTTGTCGCTGGTGCCGGCAGCACCGAATCATCAGGTCTTTTTGCTCCCGGTGAATCGCTAAAACGTGACATCTATCTCCACGAATCAAATCTGGCTTCTTTGCAAGCCGAATTGAAAATGTTGCAAGAAATGGTCGGCGATCCGAACAAGAGAGTTCCACAATCAATGCTCGAAATAGCAATAAACAACGATCCGTCAATCATACTTCTCAATCGTAGAAAAGCGAGTATTGAAGATCGGCTTGCGAAATATAAAGAAAAAGTACCAAGAGATGATGACCCGCAAGTTGTGCGTATGAACGACCAAATCAAAGCAATCGATAACGACATCACTCGCGTTAAGCTCACTCTTGCCGCGACCAAAGAATACGAAATGGGAATGACATTGAAGGCACAGGCGGACAGCGATATTTACGAAACGCAAAAGGCAATCAAACGCGAAGAGATTCTCGTGCAAACATTGAACGCAAAATACGAGCAGCAACTCAACGCAATCCAAGATAGAACCACCAAAATTACCGACGTTACATTCCAACAGCAACAACTAAAACGAATAAATAACGTTTTGGATATTCTCAATGAACGGCTTATTGCAGTCAAAGCGGAAAACAATGGATTGAGTCAAATTGATTTGCAGGAAAGGGCGACCGTGCCGATACAACCTAAGACGCAAAAGCGGATATTTTTTGCGGCGTTTGGCGGCGTGGCGTTCCTTTTGTTTCCGACTTTTTTGGGGATAGTATTGGAGAGGTCGAAGCCGAAGTTGTATCATGTTTCGCAAATAAGGCGTGCTTGTCCGGATATTATTATAGGAGAAATTATGGAGCCGCCTGTTGCGTGGATTCAAGGTTCAAATTTCAGAAAACGTTTGGCGCGTTATCGTGAAAGTGTTCATAGTTGGTGTACGCATCTTTTGTTGAGTGATCCGTTTAGGAGTTGTCGGACGATTGCGATTGCGAGTGTTTCGTCGGATGATGGCAAAACGTTTTTAGCGGTGCAGGTTGCGGTTGCGATGGCTCAAATGCGGACGGGGCGTGTGTTGTTGATTGATGGTGACATGCGGGTTGGCAGATTGCATCTTCTGTTTGGCAATGAGGAGGCTGGTATTGGTCTTGCGGATGTTTTGTCAATGCGGAATCGTGTTGGTGAGGCAATTGTGATGGATGCGAAAGACTCAAATTTGCACTTCTTGTCGGCGGGCAATCTTGATGTTTCGCCATACGAGTTGCTTGGTGATGGTAATTTCAAAGATTTGTTAGATTTCTTGGAGCGTGATTTTTCGTTGATTTTGGTTGTGGTTCCGCCGGTAACGCATGCGGCGGAATCGTTGCTGATGGCATCGAGTACGGACTCCGTGTTGCTTTGTGTAAGACAAGGCGAGACGGTTCTCGCGGCAATGGAAGATGTTTTCCGAAAACTTGTCAGCACGGGCAGCAATGTAGATGGTATTGTTGTGAAAGATATTCCGTACTATCAAATGGCAGGAAAAGACGGAGGTTTCGCCGACAAATTAGAACAAATCAGATTGTCACACCTACTACAATACGCCGATTAGTATACCGCTCCAAGTTCTCTAATTGTTCGTTCGTTCACGATGTTAGGGGGGATTTTCGCAGGGAGGTAATGAAAGGCAATGGGAGGATATTTCTCTGCTGATTGTTTCGGATTTTGTGTGGAATGATTTTAGTGATTTTAAGCTCTTATGTGATTTTGACCCTTATCTTGCAAGCCGTAGGTTTGCATCGTTCGGTAGAGAAATGTCCCCACACAAACGAGCATTCCGTAGGAATGTAACCATTGGGCAAACCGTAGGGGGCGCATTCCTACGGTTTGCAAAGACTCTTCTGGGACTTCATTTTCTACCGAGCGATACATTCCTAACGGAATGTTATAGACTCGGCGGGTGTGTCATTTTCTATCGAGCGATGCAAGCCTGCGGCTTGTAAAGTAAAAGACTATACTTTTTACGTTTGATAATTCCTTTTTTTTAATGTCATCGTGAAAATTTGTATAACCAATATTGAGTCTCAACCAATCCGCAACTGGTTACCGATTCCCTCTCCCTTAGTAACACAATGTTCCCCC
>JAISQS010000197.1 GCA_031274045.1 Planctomycetaceae bacterium
GGTAAAACCAACCCGCCCCAACGGGGCAAAAAGCCCATAGCACAGGGCAACGCCCTGTGAAAAATCGCCCCCAATAACCCTCGCCCTGAAAGGGCAAAAGCCAAAATAGGATCGCCAAACCGTTTTGGCGTTCAGTTCAAACTTTTTTGGTTCTATTACACACAGAGGCGGGCGGGATGCCCGCGTTCCAGTCCTTCGCCGCTTCGCGGCAATTGTCGGTTGTCCACCTTACGTTGTCGTTCTGCGAATGGTTGCTTACCTTACGATATCAAACGTGTTTTATTTTTTTCTTATTGCGACGCGTTTCAGGTTTCCGGTGAAGTTTGGCAAGGTCGGCTCGATAACATGTCTGTTCAAATCCGCCCCGACAACAACCGTATCAACCGGATAATCAATAAAATCACCAATCTGCTTTTCCACCACAATTTTATCCCCAACTTTAATTTGTAATTTCTTTTCTTTTGTTATTCCGGCACTGATTTTTTGCCATCCGTTTAATTGTTCTTTGGACTCGATGACAATAAGCTCTCCATGAATCCGAACACCTAGTCCGGGCTTTTTGTCCTTCAAAAATAAGGAATAACCATGACGCTCACCTCCATGCGATATAATTATTCCATTGCTTTCGCCGTGAACTTCCGCCTCAACAAACCACGCGTTTTCTGAACAATCATGCACCGGTGTACGATCAAATTTAATCCACGTTTCGCCGTCAAATTGAGCCGCGTTTATATTGTCGATTTGATTCTTTTTCAAGTTGCCGTGAATGGTTGATTCGTTTTTGTTGCCAGACGAATCATCCGGATTCTCTTCCGAATTTCCGAAAATTAGTTCAAGACGCAGCCCGTTATTTTTATCGTATGCCGCGTTGTAAGTTTTCCAAGGCCAAGGCAAAACATTGGAACGATTCGCCCAATCCTCCCACTCCTTGCTCAATCTCTCCACAATTTCAGGATGCGATTTCGCGACATTATTTTGTTCGGTTCTATCGCTTTCAATATCGTACAATTCCCACTCTCCAAGCGGCGATTTTGCGACAAGTTTCCATTGTCCGCTTCTGATTGCGCGGTTGCCTTCGTGTTCCCAAAATAGCGGGGTTGTTCGTTTTAGCGATTCGCCTTTGAGTGCCGGTTTTAGGCTTGTTCCTTGCATTTTTGTAACGTTAATTCCGTTTCTTTTGTCAGGATAATTTGCGTTTGCGAGGTCAACACAAGTTGTCATTATATCGACGAGTTGTCCGTATTCTTTGTACAAAGTTCCTCTTACGGAGTTGGCGATTAGCGATGGTGCGTGAATGATCAGCGGAGTAGAAATTCCCCCCTCGTGTACCCAATGTTTATACTCCCTGAAAGGCGTATTTGAGACATTTGCCCAACCTCGTCCGTATGCGATAAATGTATCTTTCGCACCGGGCAAAACCTGTTTGCCGTGAATGACCGGATAGCCGTCGCGTGTTCGTTTTTCGTCGTCTCGGTGAAAGATAATTTCTTCGGGTTTGTATGGTTTGTAGACTGGAGTGTTGATTCGTTGCGGGAAATCTTTTCGCGGGTTTCGTCCTACTGTTTCTGCACACGCGCCGTTGTCTTGCAAGAAAATTATGACGGTATTTTCGTACTGATTTGTTTCTTTGAGTGTGTTTACAATTTGCCCGATTCCGCGATCAAGACATTCGATCATCGCCGCGTAAACTTCCATGCAAGCCGCTTCCCATTTTTTATCATCTACTTTGTCCCAATTCTCCGCCTGCTGCGAAAGTTTCCACCGCGAATCAATAAGCCCCAACTCCTTCATTCGTTCAAACCGCGCCGCCCGAATCGGCTCGTAACCTTTGTCGTATTTATGCTGCTGTTTCGCGATATCGCTTGCGGGAGCTTGCATGGGCCAATGAGCGGCGGTGAATGCGACGTACATGAAAAACGGTTTATTCGGGTTATTTTTCTTGTGATCTTTGATGTATATTGAGGCGTTATCGCTGAGTGCATTCGTGAGATAATATTCTTTGTCCGGTTTATATTCGGGATCGTTCAAGTACGAGATTGGCGTATTGTCCCGGACAAGAGTTGTCGGTTCAAAATAATTCGTTGCGCCGCCGATGATGCCGTAAAATTTATCAAAACCGCGATTGGCGGGGAAATTTGATCTATCGTCTACGCCTTTTGAGACGCGTCTTGTGACGTGCCATTTTCCGATTCCGTAAGTTGCGTACCCAGCAGGCTTGAGAGCTTCCGCGATAGTTACACACGAAGGCAACAAATCGCCTTGATAGCCGGGCAAATTCTGATCGTGAGTCATGTGTCCCATGCCCGCCTGATGCGGATGCAGACCGGTAATTAACGATGCCCGCGTCGGACAACAACGAGCGGTGTTATAAAATTGCGTGAACCGAATACCGCCCGACGCAAGTTGATCAAGATTGGGAGTCGTAAGCTCGCCGCCATAACAACCCAAATCAGAATAACCCATGTCATCAGACAACACCAATATTATATTCGGACGCGAAACTTGCCCGTCAGGAATTTCTTCCGCAAGCAAGTATTGATTATTCGTAACGATTATTGCCCCCAGAATCAACAGGACCAAAAAAACATAAATCGCCCGAAATAACCCGCCCAAAATTCGACTCAACCCGAAATCGAAATCGAGATCAAACAAACATGATCGGGAATCCAAACAAACACCACAAAGAACTTGACTATTTTTCATAATACACAGGCAACAGTTACAGTTATACGGTTATAGGGGGGGACAAAAAACCGACAGCCGACATCGGCATGTACGGTACAATAGAGAGCGACGATCAAAGATGCAGTCTCATCACCGTAAAGCAACTTCCATGCCGTCATATATGACGGGTAGTTTGACAAATTACAAAACGCCCAATGTCTGCCGTCAGGCAGACAATCGCCGCGAAGCGGCGGCGGACTGGAACGCGGGTGTCCCGCCCGCCTCTGTGCATTAGGCAACCGAACGAGTTTGGAAGGAACGCCAATACGGACTGGCGAACATTTGCCAAGACGGATTGGCGTCCCGTTCAAACTCGTTTGGTTCTATTACGCACAGAGGCGGGCGGGACGCCCGCGTTCCAGTCCGCGCCGCTATGCGGCGTTATGATATTTGACCATTTCAGGGTCAATGATAAATCGGGAGTTTACAATCAAATGTAATCCAACACAAAATCCGAAATAATCAATAAAAAACTAATCTGTAAAATCTGTTGACAATATTTTTCCATTCTCTTACTTTCCTGTGAATATTCTTATTGGTATGACGGATTTGACGAGTTTTATTGCGATGTTATTTTTTGTGCCGTTGAGTTTATTTATTGAGTTACCTTTTTTGTCGAAGATTTCTAGTGTTGTTATATTGTTGTTGATGGAGTCTGGTGTGTTTAGTACGATGTAGTCACAATTTTTTTGTTTTAATTTTGCCATAGCTTTTTTCTTTTTGTTGTTGGAGTTGTTGTCTGTTTCTAGTGCGAAGCCTACGATCCATTGGTCATTTCGTTTTCTTTTACCAATTTCAGCCAATATGTCGGCGGTCTGTTTTAGGTCTATTGAGATGCCGTTATTTTTGTTTTTTGGTTTAGCAATTTTCTGTTTTGCAAAAATTTTCGGCGTGAAATCGCATGGAGCGGCAACTCCGATTAGACCGATACATTGATCAAAAAGTGTGATGGATTGTTCGAGCATTTCTTGTGTCGTCTCGACAAAATGAACATCAACACCATCGGGATATTTTATCGCAACCGGTCCGCTCACGATCACCGGTTCTATCCCAACTTTAATCAAAGCGGCAGCAATTGCTGTCCCCATTTTCCCGCTTGAAGCATTGCTCAAAAAACGTACCGGATCAAGATACTCCCGCGTAGGACCGGATGTAATCAATACCTTAAATTTCTTTGTCATAAAATTTACAATAATACAATGTACAATAATTTTTTCTGATTGCTTTGGATTTTGTGTGGCGTTTATATTTGAAAGTCAATCTCCGATTTATCTAATCCCCAAAATGGTCAAATATCATAGCGTATGACAACACCCTACGCTACTGAATGGCATTTGCCCCATTCGGGAACGGACAAAAACAGGCGAACATTATTTTAACCTCATCTCCACCCAATTCTCTCAACAAAACAACCTCAGTAGCCGATAAGTTACCCACAATGTCAAACCTCATTACCTCATTATTTTTCAATCCGTTCTATGTATTCGCGTTATTATACTTTTGGCGGTCATAAATGTATTCGCATAATGTTAGCGACGGGGGCTTGCCCCCGACGCGATGGTGCGGAAAACGTGTTGATATTCCAAATCATCACCCGTCGGCGTAGCCGACAATTGCCGCGAAGCGGCGAAGGACTGGAACGCGGGCGTCCCGCCCGCCTCTGTGCGTAATAGAACCGAACAAGTTTGAACTGAACGCCAAGACGTGTTGGAGAACGTAAGGTGGGTAACCGACCGCTGGACGGTTGCGTTTTCGGCGAGCGAAGCAAGACGAAAACAGTGGGGCGGAAAACGTGTTGATATTCCAAATCATCACCCGTCGGCGTAGCCGACAATTGCCGCGAAGCGGCGAAGGACTTATGTGGTATAACAAGGGCGATGCCCCGTGCTAATGTAGAGACGCAATGCATTGCGTCTCTACTTTCAGGGCTATAAATCAATAAAATCATGCCCCACAAAAAACGAAATAATCAGAAAATTTTACTTGTCCATTGAAGTTGCCGGATTATGTGAAGTTGTTGTTGTCATTGCCGGACAAGATAGGGAAAATTTTGCTGATTATTTCGGATTTTGTGGGGGTGTTACATTGTGTTTTTTATTCGCAGTATCAACGCCCTGAAAGGGCAACAAGCTCATAGCGTAGGGCAACGCCCTACGAAAGGGATTCACAAACACCACTCGGGGCAACGCCCCAA
>JAISQS010000198.1 GCA_031274045.1 Planctomycetaceae bacterium
TTTTGAATTTGTAACATTACCCCTCGACACTCCTCGCAACTCTCATAACTTCTTCGATAGTTGTCAAACCCTTTAACACTTTTCTGATTCCGTCATCGTACAAAGTACTCATTCCTTCGCCGATTCCGGCTTTTCTGATGTCTACTGTGCTTGCTTGTTTGAATGTCATTTCTCTTATTTTTGGAGTCATCATTAGTAGTTCAAAAATAGCCATTCGTCCTCTGTATCCTGATTTGTTACAACTTGAACATCCTTTGCCTTTCATGAAAGTTGCTTTTGCGACCATTTCATTTGAGATGCCTGCTTCTCTTAGTTCGACTTCGGATGGCGTGTATGGTTTTTTGCATTTTGGGCAAATAGTTCTTACGAGACGTTGTGCCATGATTCCTATGACTGAGCTTGAGACTAAATATGGCGGCACACCCATATCGACGAGGCGTGTTATTGCGCCCGGCGCGTCGTTCGTATGCAACGTACTAAACACCAAATGCCCCGTCAAAGAAGCTTGAATCCCCATTTGAGCCGTCTCAAGATCACGCATTTCGCCGACGAGAATTATGTTCGGTGCTTGACGTAACATTGCGCGAATTACTCTCGCAAAATCCAATCCTATCGAATGCTTAATCTCAACTTGATTTATTCCGGGCAAATAATATTCAACAGGGTCTTCCGCAGTAATAATTTTGCGAGTTGGTGTATTTAGATCGTTCAAAGCAGCGTAGAGAGAGGTAGTCTTTCCCGATCCGGTCGGTCCCGTTACCAAAATAATACCATTAGGTCGCCGAATCAAACTAACAAATTTTTTGTACTCCCGCTCTGCGAATCCTAGTTGAACCAGACTTACCCGTATGTTGTCCTTGTCTAAAATTCTCATCACAATAGATTGACCGTGACTTGTCGGTATAACGCTTACTCGTAGATCGAGTTCTTTGTCGCCGATAGATAATTTAATTCGTCCGTCTTGCGTTCGCCGCCGTTCCGCGATATCCAGCCGCGCGAGAATTTTGAATCTTGACATAATCGATCCCTGAATCCGCTTAGGAATATTATCACGCTCAACCAACATACCATCAATCCTATAACGCACCCGCACACGATCTTCAAACGGCTCAATATGAATATCCGACGCACGAAGTTGAACCGCCTCCTCAATCAACAGTTGACTCAACCTGACAATAGGCGCGTCGCTGTCTGCCGATTGGGCATTGCTGGACGCGCTCGAAACTTCAGTATCGGTAAAGTCAATCTTTGTATCAGTCATATCCTGTATCAAAGAGTCCGCACTTTCACCGATATTTTGTTGGTAATGTCTGTTGATTGCCTCTTGAATAGATTCGCGGGTTGCAAGCACCGGATCAATCGGACGGTGCAAAATAAAACGCAATTTGTCAAACGTCTCCAAATCATTCGGATCACTAACCACCACCCGCAACGCCTCACCATCAAGTTGATAAGGCAAAATCAAATTCTCACGAGCAACAGACTCCGGTATCAACTCAATTATCGCCGGCGGAACAACAACATTCTTAAGCTCGATAAATTCACGACCATACTCCTCCGCAATCGCACGAGTCACATCCTCACTACTCACATACCCAAGCCGCGAAATCGCCTCACGAACACTAATACTAGCAGATTGAGCCATCTCTTGTGACTCGGAAATTTGAGACTCACTCAAAAGACCCTTGCGATTAAGTATCGCAATATAATTCAACTTCTTTGCCATAATAAAATCAATAGTTAATCCAACAATCAATCAATCAAACATAACAACAAATTCAACCCACATCAGCAAGTCATAAACAACACAACAAACAACACCGAACAAAATACCAATAACAGCAAACCACACAACCACACCAACATTGGTGTCATTCTATCAATATCGACAAAAGACTCAATCGGGTTGATCGCTTCCGATGTCGGAATTGATCGCTGTTCCGCCAATATTTGAATCAACACCTTTGACTTTCAAATTCACTTGACAAACGAAGCCAAATAACCAAAACAAACATCGACACAAAAATATAATATGGTTAATTGTTTTATTTTAATTTAGGTTTGTTTTGACGATCACAAATTTTGTTTTTTGACATTCAAGGCTGCCCAATGAAGAACATCAAAGAAGTGAATCAACGCGCGAAGCTCCATCATTATGTTTGCTATTCGTCGATCCGTGATAGATATATTTGACAAAGAAGCAAACGAAAATTTAGGAAAATGACATCCTAAATTTTCGTTTATTTGCCTATCTCGCCGCTATATTATTCCAGTCGAAAGCAATCATAATTACGAAACTTTGCGATGGATAATTTTATTACACGGCAAGTTGATAACAACATCCGGTGCGAATTTTGATTTTGTCAAAATCTTGGAATGAACGAGACATCGAGTGCGATCACCCATAACGCCAACAACAATATCAACGCTAATCCAAGATAACTCAAAATCACTTGGACAATTATATTTGGCGGTCGGCGGAATATTCCTTCATACAACAAAAACACAACATGACCGCCATCCAGCGGAGGCATCGGCAACAAATTCACCACCGCAAGATTCGCACCGATAACACAAAGAAACAACAAATACGCACCATAACCACGAGCAACAAACGAATACGCAGATTGAACTATCAACACCGGTCCGCCAAGCGCACGCGGCGAAACTTTGCCATCATAAAACCGCTTCAACGTAACATAAACCGCAAGAGAATACTCAACCGTCTTGGCGACTCCTAACGAAAACGCATCTCCAATATTGTCGATCTTAATAATCGTCTGTTCCGCAGATAACAACAAACCGCGATCAAGACGAAAATATTGTGAAGAATCATAAACGGGGAGCAAAAATAACGTATTCAAACCATCCGGTTTGATTACTTCAAGTTGTACGGATACATTTTTATCGGTGTTTATTTTGTCTGCGTCTTTTAGCTGTTCCGGCGTTCGCGCGCCTTGCAACATGCAGTCAAAAATATACGGCAACTCAACCCGATCACCAACCTTGTGAAAAACAAATCCATCCTTCTCCGTGTAAGTAAACGATGTACGATTCAATAACGGTATGCTATTGACAAATTTCACTGATATTATTTTGCTGCCGACCGGAATTTTTTTCGCCTCCGCCGTCGCGTCAGGCAAATAACCATCCACTACCGGCTTGACATTCCAAGCCAAACCCAACGCAGAACTCCCAAGAGGATCCTGCATCGAAAGTGCTGAAACTTGCGGGATAATACGAATCGGTTGAAGCCCAACTTCCAAAACCTCCACTCCAGCAGACTCACTCGCAACAGGCAAAGACTCCGCGCTTGTCGCAGTTTCAGTTTCCGTTTTGGTGTTTGGTTCTGTTGTTGTTTTTGTGTTGGCAGAATTATTTACGGCGGGCGTACCGGCGTGCTTTTTTTGAATTTTTAGTTTAACTGTTTTTTGACCTGCATTGACTTTTTGCAAAATTATGTAGGCAAGTTTCATCGGATCAAAATCAGTTACATCGTCAACAGCAAGAATAGTATCGCCAACTTGAATCCCTTTTTTTGCGGCATTGGATTCGGGATGTACTGATGCGATTTCGCCCATTCTGAATCTTAAACCGACTTCGCGCAACGGAATTGCCGGAACGATTGCGGTGAATGGCTCGGGAGGTACCATATCGCATTCATATTTATCTTGGTCAAGTAGTTTTTCGGCAAAAGTGATGGTAATTGGTTTGCCCCATTTCTCAAATGAAGCGTTGAGATAATCGCTGTAAGTTGCAACATCTTTGCCGTCAACAGCCGTAATAACCAAATGTTTCTGCTTCAATTTTTCAATAGTTTCTTTGGCGTAATATTTTTTTGCAATTGTGTCAATCGGCGCGGAGGCGGCACCTTCGAGTTCAAGTTTTGCACAACCATTCACGCCGAACATTGGAGCAATATCGTTTGGGCGTTTTCTTGGTTTGAAGTTTTTTGTGATTGATTGAGTTTGTCCGTTTACGATTCGGTCGAATGTAACGCTGACACCGTTTGCTCCGTCTACTGCTGCCATATTTATATCCATGAAAGCGCGTGCAGTACGACCGTTGATTGATTTTATATGGTCTCCGGTTTCCAATCCTGCTTCCCATGCGGGCGAGCCCGGCACAATATTTCCGGCTATCGGCGCGGTATCTTTGATGCCGACAAGATACGCTCCTGTTGCACAAATGATTGCAAAAATAAAATTCATCAAAACGCCTGCTACGATTATTGCGAGTCGTTGCGGGACGCTTTTTGACAAGTAGCTATCCGGCGCAAAAATTGCTTCGGTCAGAGATTCAACAGATCGTGTTTCGGTAATTTGTGTAGTGGTGGTTGTTTCGTTTTGTTGATTTGTATCTTGTTCGGTTGTGTTGAATTTAGTTTGTTCTGCTTTTGCGCGTTCCATTTCGGCTTTGAGTTCGCCGGGGTTATCTTCTTGACCGAGCATTTTGACGTAGCCGCCTAGCGGGAACATTCCCAGACCGTATTCGGTGTTACCCCATTTGAATTTAAAAAACTTTAGTCCCCAGAAGTCGAACCAGATGTAAAATTTTTCGCATCTCACGCCGCACATTCTTGCGACGATGAAGTGTCCGAATTCGTGTACGATAATCAACGCATTTATTCCTGCAATCACCAGTAATACTTTTATGGTGATGTCAATTATTGTTTCAAAAATGGTTGGAGTTGCGATTCCCCAGAGGGTCAATGCGAAATCCATTTTTCAGTCTCCTTTCTTGCCCAGTTATCGAGTTCAAATAATCTCGAAAGTGTTGGGCTTTGTTCAAAATTGTGATTTTCCAAAACGGCGTTACATACGGTAACGATATCGTGGAACGGTAATTTTCCATTCAAAAACGCCGCAACAGCGGTCTCATTTGAGGCATTAACAACAACGCCTGTTGTGCCTGCGGTATCGGCAATTTTGAAACCAAGTTTAATTGCCGGAAACCGCTCTAAATCAGGCGGATAAAATTCAAGTAAAACTTTCTCTTGCCAGTTGACAGACACCGTCCGCAACTCAAACCGATCAGGATAATGAAGCGCAAGACTTATCGGAATACGCATATCGGGTTGACTTAATTGAGCAATCGTAGAACCGTCAATAAACTCAACCATCGAATGAATTATCGATTGCGGATGAATAAGCACCCCTATCTCGTCCGAACACAAATCAAAAAACCAACGCGCCTCAATTATCTCAAAAGCCTTGTTCATTAGTGTAGCAGAATCAATTGTAATTTTCGACCCCATACGCCAAGTAGGATGACGCAAAGCGTCCGCGACCGTTACATTATTAAGCTCTTCTTGTGATAATTGACGAAATGGTCCGCCGCTTGCGGTGAGAATTATTTTGTTCACCGCGCCGCGCGCGCTAAGTCCGTAGTTATTTTCGTTACAATAATTCCCACGATCTTTTTTCTGATCAATACAATTTGTGTCAGGACAAATTGCGGATGATGTTGTGATTGGCGGTTCTTTGTGGTGTGTCAAATTGTCCGTATGATTTATTAGTTGCGTTGGGTAATGATTCATTCGCCAAGTTTGCAAGGCTTGTAAAATTGCGCTGTGTTCGCTGTCAACAGGGATCAATTTTCCGCCTTTTTTGAGGGCGAGTTCTGTGATGAGTGAGCCGCCGGATACGAGTGATTCTTTGTTTGCAAGAGCGACACATTTGCCTGCGTCGAGTGCTGACCAAGTTATGTTGAGACCAACACAGCCGCTCACCGCCGACAGCACAATATCAATCTCCGGCTCACGAACAAGTTCGCAAAGAGCCTCATATCCGTAGACAATTTTCACCGCAGAAATAATCTCAAACGGCAATCGCTCAAGAGGTGAACGATCCGCCAAAAGATCCGTCACCACAACCCAGCGAGGCAATGTCAAATGATGAGTGTCGGTTTTGGTGGTGGTGATGGTGGTGGTGATGGTGTTGTTTTGTTTGTTTTTTGGTTGGTTTATGGTGTGTGCGATTTGTAGGATTTGTTGGGCAAGGATGTCTGTTGATTTGTGTACGGACAAGAGAATGGCGTTGAGTGTGCCGTGTGAATTTATGATAACGTCAAGCGCATTTTGCCCGATGCTTCCGCTTGATCCGATTACGGCAATTTGTCTTGTTTGACTGGTCATTAACATTATTGTATTTTTCTGATTATTTCGGATTTGGGGGGGGGTACATTTGACGGTAAACTTCCGATTTATCAGACCCTGAAAGGGTCAAATATCATAGCGTAGGACAACGCCCTACGAAAGAGATTCACGAACACCACTCGGGGCAACGCCCCAATAATAATTTCAGTTTTTAGTAAGAGAGGATTATATCAAAACTAAAAACTGAAAACGAAAAACTTCCGTTTGGTTTGATATTATTGCCCCGTTGGGGCGAAGGTTATTTACAATCAATTATCGTAGGGCGTTGCCCTACGCTATGATATTTTGCCCTTTCAGGGCGTTGATGTAGCGCACTGATAAATGGCACGAAGGGAAGCCCCCACAAAATCCGAAATAATCAGGAGTAGTTTTTTATTGAAATCTGTTAAATAATCGCAATTTGTTGTTTACAATATTTGCCAACTTTACATTAAAAATATTCTCCCATTACTTTCCCTTAACTTCCTGTGAATTATCATGTCTGTTTGTTTTTTAGCTCACTTGACTAAAAGATGTTTGTAGTTACAATTTGCCCCCTCAACGGGGAGGCAGGTGCTATTTGATGCACAATTTGATGCTCAATTTACAGCGGTTTTTGATACACGATTAACGCGATTACTTGCATCGCGTATCAAAATACCAAATTCCATAATCCCGAATAATCCGGCAGGTTTTGCCGTTTGCCGAAATAAGATTTATTGACAGACGCGCAATTCGTATTGCCGCCAACACCAGTTTAAAACCTTTCACAAAAATAACTCACACATGTCAAATTTGCCGAGAGCAAAAAAAATGGAGATGCTTCAGAGATCGTTGCATCGACGATATAAATGGCAATCTATATTGCCGGAACGTTCAGTGATAGAGCATCTTGTTTATGCGTCGCTTCTTGAGAATTCGCCGGTTGAGGCGGCTGATTCTGCTTATGCGATTCTTGAAGGTTACTTTATTGATTGGAATGAGATTCGTGTTACTACGGTGGCGGAGCTTGCGGATACGATATCGATGTTGCCGGATCCGATGGCATCGGCGGATCGTGTTCGTCGCGGCTTGAAGGGAGTCTTTGACAAAATCTATTTGTTCGATCTCGAAGACTTGCGAAAGAGGGGCAAGGGATTGTCGCAAGCAGTCGCGTTTCTGAAATCAATCGGCACTTTGAGCAATTTTGTTATCGATTATGTCACTCAATTTGCGCTGGACGGTCATGTCATTCCTCTGGATGAAGCGGCTTTGAGAGTCTTCCGCTTGCTAGATTTGGCACAAGTAAACAAAGAACGAACACAAGAGGACGTGCCGGGTCTGGAACGCGCCATACCAAAGAAAAACGGCATCAGCTTCACAATGGAATTGCATAATTTCTCTGTTGCAATGTACGAAATAATGAACGCAAAAAAAGACGTAACAGAATACTTCAACGTACTCAAAAATATCGATCCCAAAGCTCCAACACGCAGCTTTACCGCACCTGCGTTGGTCGTGCAGAAGCCGCCCAAAGAGACTCCGGCGGTTATTCCGGTGGTGAAGTTGCCGTTTGTTGCGGCGGATGACGATGATTTTGAGGAAGAGCATGGCGGTACGGAAGTGGAGTTCTTGCCAAACGGCGAAGAAACAGGATTACCAACAGGTAGTTTTGGCAAAACAGACGTTACAACAAAACAGACAAAAAGCAATAAAATTCCGCTGAAAGTTGTTGACAGAATTAAGACAGATGTCAACAAAAATAAAATCACTCCACAAACCACATCACAACCAAACATCACCCAAAATAAAATCATCAGCCCAAAAAACCAACCCCAGAAAAACACACAAAACACAACAGAACAAAGATCAATTGACCAAACCAAAAATCATAACCAAGTGAAAAACACACCGCCGACAAAAACAATCCCGCCGACAAAAACAACAACTAAACCGACACCGACACCAACACCACAGAAATCAACACCGCAACCAACTCACTCCGCACCAATAAAATCATCAAAAACCGACAATAAAAAAATTAAAACACCGGAAAAGAAACTTGACCAAAAGTCGAAGCAACAAAAAGTTGTCCCCAAAACATCCGCACAACCCGCAAAAAAAATAACTAACAACACAACCGGAAAAATACGAAAACAATTGAGAAAAGTTACTCCCAAACAGAAACCAAAAAGCGGCGTGAGCGTAAAAAAAGTTTCCCCAAACGGAAACGCATCCGTAACCAAACAATTGCAAAAAAAACGACCGAAGTGAACATCGAAAAATAGAGAGTGAGCCGATTGAAATAGGCGGCTTTTACTTTTTTGTCAACGAAATTCATAGAGCGTTGTGTATAAATAATGCCGGACGTATCCGGTATTATTTTTTTGTAGCAAAGATTTGGATAACCCAAAATAACGAAGGAGAGAGAAATGATTATCAATATGCACGAGACTAATATGCACGATTATTACGACTACTTGCGGCGGAATCAGGATCCGTATCTTTCGACGATAAATGAGTTGTTGCGTGATGCGGAAAATTTGGTTCTACCCGGTTTTGGTTTTGAAAAAGCGGTGACATTTGAAGAAGTGATTCGATGTTTTGAGAAGAACAAAGAAGAGATAGACAAAATCATCGAACGCATTCGCGGCATCATACAACATCAACGCGAAGTAGACTCGGTGTTGACCGGACGATTTTAACCAAACTGTCGTAGGCGAAGATGTTTTAATCGGCTGTTTTCTGAACAACCTTGTTATACCGCACAAGTTTTTTGAGACCAATTGCAATTTTTTTTGAGAATACGAAATAAACGAAAAGTAATTTCTAAAAATTCTTTTTAACGCGAAATACACGAAAATACAAAACACGCGAAATTTTAATAAACACTAATAGACTTGTTCCATATTGTCAGATTTTTGATTACGGAACAAGTCTAATGGAGACTTCACAAAAAACACTTTCGCGAATTTCGTTTTTTCGCGTGTTTCGCGTTGAAAAATTATTTCGTTATGTTTCTTATTCTCAAAAAAACGCGTCTTAAAAGATGTGTGGTATAACAATGTGGCAAGCCCCTGTCGCTAATGTTTTGCTTTCTGATTTACGATAATTTCCATGCGTCTTTTATCCATGTTGCCGGTCGCGCGGCGCGGATACCGTAATGACCAACCCAACCATCCAAGACCACATCAGGATGCGGATTGCCGTGAAAAATTACTATCTTGCAACCATCCGGCTTACTCGGCGGCAAAAAATGACAAGCAGGAAAAAAACGCATACATTGCCGCTTAAAACTACAACACCATCGGGGTTGCCAAAAATCCAATATCCCCTTTTGATTGATCGAATGAGATAAATACGCTTGCTCGTTACGGTATCTTTGACGCACTTGTTCTCCGTTTTGCAAAAAATAATCCAACACGTCTTGATGTTCACCAACCTGAAATCGGAATACAGAAGAATTGCCAATAACCTTATCACGAAAACCCCACTCACGAACAATCAAAAATCTACCGGCTTGCTCAAAAAACGGCTGCAAATCGTCAATTATCACAACATCCAAATCCAAAAAAAGACATTGACCTTTGATGTCGCCGCCAAGATTCTTGCCAAGAACAGTCAACTTACGCCAACCGCGCTCCGGCAACTCGCTGTCAAGATACATCTCCGGCAAAGGTCTAACCTCAACAGAAGAATCAATACCCGCACCATCATCCGTAAAACAAATAAAACGAAACGGCAACCGCAAATTCCGACAAACCATCGCATAAAGTATATTGACATACAAGGACGAAAACTTCGCCCCCCACTTCATGCAAATTATATTCTTATCCATGACTATATATACTTGACACGTTAAAATTTATTTTTTGGTTCTTTTACACGTTCGCGGTTCGCTTTAGCGACGGGGGCTTGTCCCCTCGTTATACCACACATTTTTTAAGATGCTTTTTTTTGAGAATACGAAATAAACGAAAAATACGAAACATAACGAAATAATTTTTTTTAACGCGAAACACGCTAAAAAACGAAATTCGCGAAAGTGATTTTAAAAATTGTGTTCATTAAAATTGTGTTCATTAAAATTTCGCGCATTTTGTATTTTCGTGTATTTCGCGTTAAAAAAATTTTCGAAATTACTTTTCGTTTATTTTGTATGTTTCGTATTCTCAAAAAAAAAACATCTTAAAAACTTGTGTGGTATAACGAGGGCAAGCGACCATCGCTAACGAATCGTCACTGAAAACGAAAAACTTCCGTTTGGTCTGATATTATTGCCCTGTTGGGGCGAATGTTATTTATAATCAATTATCGTAGGGCGTTGCCCTACGCTATGATATTTTGCCCTTTCAGGGCGTTGATACATTGTATTGATACAGTGCTTGATAAAAGGCACGATGTAAAAGCCCCACAAAAAACAAATAATCAGAAATTTTAATAAACACATTTTAAAAATCACTTTCGCGAATTTTGTTTTTTGGCGTGTTTCGCGTCAAAAAAAATAAAATTTAACCAAACACGTATTGCATTTTTTTTCAAGTTAGAATATTATGCGCGTCAACTCGCTGTGTCGGCGGGTTGAGTCGTGATGAGATTGGATTTGTTTTTGTGAATGACAAATTTGACTCGTCTGTTTAGGTCAGTGATTTATCGTTACGAAAAATGATTCTGTGTTGTTCTGTCGTTCAAAAGAAATGACACGCGGTGTTTTCGACGGCGGTAAATTATTTAACATTTATTACATTTGTCCAAAATGTAACAACAAAAAATTTAGGAGAAAAGATCATGCAAAAGACGATTTCAATTTCGGTTTTTAACGAAATTTCGCTTAATTTTAAGGGCGAAATCCACAATGTTAAAATAGGCAGGGGGGGGGGGGTACGCTGTCAGCGTAGAATTTTTTTTAGAGATAAATCTGACAATTCTGATCACTCTTCCAAAAAACATCTTCCGTTTTTTGGTTTTACTCTTGTTGAGCTTCTTGTGGTGATAGCGATTATTGGTTTGCTGATTGCTTTGCTTTTGCCTGCTGTCCAAGCTGCCCGCGAAGCGTCAAGACGTATGAAGTGTTCCAACAACATGAAACAGGTCGGTCTGGCGGTTCACAATTTCCACGATTCACGTCAGGGACTTCCGCCGGTGTCAATTTTTTATCATGGCAGCGATAGAACCGATTGGTCTACGGTTACCGGTAATCATGACAATCCGCATCAAGGACGGCTTTCGTTTTGGGGATTGATTTATCCGTATATCGAGCGGCAGGCTCTTTATGACAAAGTCATGGAAGGAACCGGAGTCGGTGAAGGATTTGACCGCGTCCCGGGTGCGACTTGGTGGCGGAATGTTTTGAATGATGCAGACAGAAAAGCATTCGGTTCGGTTTCGATTTACCATTGTCCGTCACGGCGTAGCGGAGGTTTGCATTACACAAAAGAGACTGCCGTCTCATATTCGGGACCGCAAATTGACTATTTGATCACGGCTGCTGCCAGAAGCGGTGACCATCGATTGATTGGTCAACGTTTAGCACCGGAAGAAGCATCATCCAATAACGGATCATTCCGTGTTGCCGATTGCGTTGTAACAGCGAGTTATCAGGTCACTTCCTACACTCTAAGAGATACGTTTGAATGGTGGAGTGATGGTACATCGAATCAGGTGATTGTCGCAGAAAAACATATTCCGGCTTTTGCGTTTGGAAAATGTTACAACAACAGTTTTGCCGTCGGCACGCAACAGCAGCAATGGCACATGGATTGTTCCTACTTGTCGATGTCTGGAATAACAGACGGAGTAAAACGAGGCGATCTTGCCGCTCACTCTTGGGTCAACACTCTCTTACTAAAGAGTGGAAATAACCCGCCATACAGAGGAAGACCGGTTGCACGAAGCGATGCAGATATTCCAATTGCGCGATATACGATTGACAATGATGATCCGTCATTAGGAAGTGCGCATCCCGGAGCAATCAATGTCCTACTCGGCGATGGTTCTGTTCGCAATGTTGTTAAAAATGTCAACGTGAACCTTTTGGGACGTATGAGTATTGTCAATGATGGAACACCGGAACAATTACCATAAGTCATCGCATCTGAATACAGCAACTTGTCATAATCGGTTGTTATTTTGAGTTATATCGAATCAACAACGGATGATCGGCAAGTTGCGGTATTCCAAACTTAAACAATTAACAACCTATTTTAATTATGAAACACATCAAATTAAACTCACTTTTTTTGTTCGTCGTTTTTTCGGCAATGATCGCAATAACCGGTTGCGGCAACGGTCAAGTTCCGGGAGGCGGTACGGTCAAGTATTCGTCAGGCGAAGTTGTACCGAGCGGAATCGTTATTTTTTCGACACCACAACTCAACTACACCGGCACAATAAAAAACGGCGTTTTTGAACTCGGCGGTTTGAAAAAAAACGACGGACTTCCGCCCGGTACGTACAAAGTTCACTTGATTGGTGAAACACCGGTTGAAGAAACAGATCAAACGACTCCGCTTTTTGCAGAAAAATATCGTGACCCGGAAACTTCGGGTATTGTGCTCGAAATCAAAAGCGGACAAAAGAACCGGTTTGACATTGTTGTCGAAAAACCATAATATTGATTGTAAAGAGATCTTCGCCGTGTGCGGATGATCGGGATTTTACTTTACAAACTGTTGTAAACAGTTTTAACCTTTATGAAAAATAACATGAAACGAACCATCATTAACGTTGTCGTTTTTATTCAGGCGATTCTTATTGTCTCGTCTGTTTGGGCGGATTCGGCGGGTCGGATTGATCGTGAGGCATTGGTCAAACGGCATACCGTTCGGCTTGACAAAATATCCGGCTCGGAATTGCCTCAGGTCGGGAACGGCGAAATTGCGTTTGGGATTGATGCAACCGGTCTTCAGACATTTCACGGCAACACCATGTCGCAATGGGGCTGGCATTCGGTTCCTTGTCCGGTTGAAGGGAAACACGCTGCGTTGAAACCGGAAAATTTCGATTTTCACGGGCGGGCGTTGCCGTACCGGACTTCACCGAAAGGACAGGAAAAACTCTTCGCTTGGATGCGTGAAAATCCGCATCGGATGAATCTCGGACGCGTCCGGTTCCTGTTGACCAAAAGCGACTCGAAACTCATTGCCGCTTCCGATGTC
>JAISQS010000199.1 GCA_031274045.1 Planctomycetaceae bacterium
AAACACGCTAAAAAACGAAATTCGCGAAAATGATTAAAAAATGTGTTTACTAAAATTTCGCGAATTTCGTATTTTCGTGTATTTCGCGTTAAAAATAGTTACATTTCGTTTTTTTCGTATGTTTCGCATTCTCTACGAATTGAAACAAGACGCTGAAAGACGTGTACTATAACTAGGCGGGGACTTCCAAAAACTTTTCTTTCCAGTACCATTAAAAAAATCAATTGACTTACACCGCATCCCTATTATTTTAGGTTTCACATTGTTTCCAACCGAAACAACACGACAACTCTACGCTTTCAATTGCCAATACAAAACAACCGAAATTCATTCGCACAACGAAAAACGAATTTTAATACACAAAAAAAATATTTGAAAAAAACTGATTCCGACAAGATTTTTTTATGAGCCAAAAATCACGTGTTAATCGAAAATTGCAATCTAGCGGTTGCAATAAAAATTTGCGGGCGGGTGTTTCTGACGCGGCGGGGTTGCGACCGATTCGGGTGGTTGGTGGTTCTGTTGAGTGGTATGTTGGTATGATTCTTTCGGGGTTGGTTTCTTTGACACTTTTTCTTTCCGGTGATTTGAATGAGCGGAATGGTATTGTTCATATTTTGGCGATTCTTTGGCTTGTGTTTGCTGTTATATTGACGGCAATTCCGATTCTGATTAAAGGTCAAAAGACGCGGCTTGTTTTTACGCGGTTTGACTTGGCAATTTACATTTTCTTTTTGCTTACTCTGTTGTCGGCGTTTTGGAATCTGTTTCACGGCGGCGCGCCGCGTCCGTCAATTAACATGGTTTCAGTCTGGATTCTCGGTGCAACATCATGGTTCATATTTCGCCAACTACTCAACAACGCACGAACAGTAGCCGCAATTTTTGCTGTCGTTACTGCGGTTTTTTTTGCGGAATCAATACTCGCAGTTTATCAACAAACAGTTGAAATCCCGAAAATAAAACGAATGCTCAAAGAAGACCCGATACGAGTTGTCAAAGAATCCGAACCGAATATTGAGCATGGTACACCTGCGTGGCAGATGATTTATTCGCGGCTTGTTACTGCTTTGCCTGTTGGCACGTATCCCTTGAGCAACACGCTTGGCGGTCTGCTTGGGTGTTGGTTGATTTTCTTGTTGGGGCATTACACGCAGAGCAAGTTACAGGATAAATCGTCGGGCAAATTATTGAACAACCTGCCCCAAAAAAACAACACGCCGCTTGACAATACCCCCTACAATTTAAGCACCAAACCGCCAAATTGTCCGCAACAAAATGAGTCTGATTCCGCCAAAGAAATGAAGTCTAATGCTCTGCCGTTTTCGGTCTATCAAAATCAGATTATTATTGGTTTGTTTACGTTGATTTTGCTTGCGGGTTTTATTTTTACTAAGTGTCGGAGTGGTTTTGTTGCGGTTGCTTTTGGTTTTTTGTTGCTTGTGGTGATGTCGGTGCGGCATCGGCTTGGTAGGTATGTGCGTCGATTTATATTTCTTGCGGCGGTGCTGTTGGTTGTTGGTGCGGTTGCGATCAGTTTGACGGCGGGCAAAGATTTATTTAGCGGAGCAAAAAAATCGTTTGGGTTTCGGTTGGAGTATTGGGCGGCATCGTTGTCGATGATTCGTGATTATCCGATTTTCGGCTGCGGCACCGGAAATTTCAAGCATACCTACACACAATACAAACTGCCAATCTCCAGCGAAGAGATTTCCGATCCGCACAATTTCGCATTTGAAATCGCAGCAACAATCGGCATTCCGGCTTTTGTAATTTTTGTTGTTGCGGTTAGTATGATTTGTGTTTGTTGCAGACGCAGCGATGAATTTGGACAATCCGAAATGATAACCGATAACATAGCAGACAGAACGGATAGTACAGAATTTGACAAGATAAATGACGCGGAGTTGATCGCAGAAGAATCGGTAAAAAATTCGGTAAAAATTTCATGCGCGACAAAAAACGCCAGCGCAACGATAAATCAAATTCGTGATGATTCGTTGTGGTATTTGGTTGGTGGTTTGGTTGGTTGTTATGTTGCGTATTTTGTGTCGATGATATCGGAGTCGCCGCTTGCTTATGATTCTGTTTTGGCGGCAACGGTGGTGTTTGTTTTGTTTGGGTTGATTGATGTTCGGAGTTTTGAGCGAGTTGCTTCGGGAGTAATTTTGGTTGTGTTGGCGGTGTTGTTTGTTCATCTTTCGGCGGCGGGCGGAATTTCATTGAGCAATACGGCAATTTTGATCTGGCTTCTCTTGTCGGTTTTGGTAAATCGTTTTGTCCACGCAAAAAACAATAAGACTCCAAGCAGCGTTACAATTTGCCCCGCGAACAACAAACCGAACGGCAGCAACGTAACAAAAAAAACTGATACACAATTATTGTTGCGATATGTGATTTCTGTTTTCTTGATAGTGACGGCGGTTTTGATCAATCTTTTTGGTTTTAGACCGGTGGTGGATACGCGTATGATTACGGATAAGTTAGCATTTGAAAATGACGCAATTGAGCGGGTCAAGATGCTGCGTGAAGCGGTCAAGAAAGACCCGTATTCAGCGTTTATTCAGGAGCAGCTTGCGAGGATGGCGATGTATTGTTACGTGCGTGAGCCGCACAATCGACGGTGGTATGAGACTGCAATTGAAGCCCAAAATGCGGCAATGCGTTTAGCTCCAAGATCGGGAATGATTCGATACGGTTGCGCTGAAATTCGTGCGGAATCATGGAGACGGCTAAATAACATACAGAATAAACAAGTAGATTTATCACACGGAAAATTTCGGGATGTTGATCTTGTTGAGTCATCATTGGACATCTACCGTGACGCAATAAAATTTTACCCAAACAACGCCGCAATTCACGCCGCATTCGCAACTACACTATTCCAACTCGGCAAAATAAATGAAGCAAAAACTCAAGCGGAAATCGCAATTGACCTCGATGACCAAATGACTCACATCGAAATAAAACTCAACTCTGAACAACGTACAACCCTACAACACATCCGCCAGTCAGATTCAGAAAACGATCAAAAATAACATTCATATTTCATTCGTTCACATTAGCGCAACAAAAAATATAACACAAAAAACATAATACAAAAAACGTAACAAAATAGTTACCAAAATTACGTATTACAATGTCACCACCACCGCCAATTCCGCCCAAACCGCCCGTAAAACCACCGCAGAATTCCGACTCAAAATCCGAACCGGAAACCAATAAAAATACGCAACCACAACCAACAACCAAAAATCTACCGCCGCCTGTTCCAAACAGAAAAATGGGAGATTTGAGTCCGCAAGAGATGGCGATCTTGTTTCCACCTGACGAAGACGATGACGACAATTTGACAAACTCTCCAACCGGAAAAGTTGCAGAAAAAAACGCGAAACAAGCAAGCCCGAATTTGCCGCCGCCAAACAAACGAACGATACCGCCGGTGAATTTTGCCGTAATTGCTCAAGCAGCAGAAGCCAAAGCGGAGAAAGAAAATGCTCAAAAAAGTTTATTTGTAAAGTCGATAGTTGAGAAAAAACAGAAGCAAAGGCGTAAAACGTTAATTCTTACTTTGGTGTTATCGGTTGTTGGAGCAATTGTTTTCACGGTGTTGATGGCATATTTGATCGCCCCTGCCAACTTGCAAAAATTCGACAGCGAAACAGCCCCAATCGAACAACAAAACAATAACACAATTCCACCAAAACCAAACGACAACGAAGACCGCGAATTTGAACTATTAGCACCAACAGAATCAGAGGAATAAACTGATTTGTTTCCTGTGTTCGTGTGACATTTGTTTTATTCTTTTGCCCAATTCACCCCCCGCCTTGTGATTTTTGATTGGTGGTGTATACTGTTCGCCGTTTTGAATCTGTGGGGCGTGTTTTGCGTTTCAATGGGGACGTAGCTCAATTGGTTAGAGTTTCGGACTGTCGATCCGGAGGTTGCGGGTTCGATTCCCGTCGTCCTCGCTGTTGAGGTGGTTGCGTTTTGCAAAACGTCGCATCGCGATTCGAACACAATAAAAAGAAGTCCGTGCCGTTTTTTTGCGGTGCGGACTTTTTTGTTTTAAACTGCTTACACATTAACGAAGCCTCAAGTACAAACGACTTAAAAGAGTCAACTGCTTTTTGATATTCAGATTTCTTAAAAAATCCGATGCGAACCTCCATAACCCAAACCTTCTTTAATTGAGTCGCTTCCAATTTTATATTGCAATGATACAATGAACGAGAACTTTTAACCACAATAAAATCTTATGTCAAAACGTCCTATTCGATTTTTTAATACGACAGGTCCGTGTAATCCTGATGATCATTACATGCTTCCGCCTGCGGAGCGATTGCAAGGTGCGCAGTTGCATCGTTATATAAAGGACAATCTCTATTGGATGCTCCACGCTCCGCGTCAAACCGGCAAGACAACGTTCTTGCAAAGTTGGATGCGGGAGATCAACGCTGGCGATGATGCGATTGCGTGTTATGTGAGCGTCGAACGTTGTCAGGGAATGACAGAAATTGACGATGCAATGCCCAATATTTGCAGTGCAATCATGTCACGTGCCAGAACATTCGAATTGCCCGTTCCCGAAATGCCGGAAGGCGGATGCGGAAGTATGCTTTTCGATATACTTTCTCAATGGGCGGCTATCGCTGCACCCAAGCCGCTTATTGTTTTATTTGACGAAGTGGATGTTCTTGAAGGCGATGTCATGGTTAGTTTCCTTCGCCAGTTGCGTGACGGCTTTGCAGTTCGCGGCGTTGGCAATTTTCCAACATCAATTGCGCTTGTTGGTATGCGTGATTTGAAGGATTATCTTGTAACGGCAAAGGGCGGCAAGCCGGTTAACCCCGGTTCGCCATTCAATATCAAACAGGATTCAGCAAGTATTGGCAACTTTTCCAAAGATGATATTATTCGTCTTTTTGCACAACGTACTGAAGAGACCGGACAGCAGATTACACAAGAAGCTCTTGATTATGTTTGGGAACAATCCGGTGGACAACCTTGGATTGTCAATTCATTATTTATGCGTGCAACAATGCGAGTTCTTGAAGAGGATAATTATGAAACAGTAACGCTTGACCATATCTATCAAGCTCGCGAACAAATGATTCTTGCAAGAGAAACGCATTTGGACGCGTTGGCATTTCGGTTGAGGGATCCGAATGTACGTTATTTAATGGAAACGTTGATGACGGGTGAGATTGATATGAGATTGAGCGAGTGTGATGCGTTTCGGCAATGTTTAGATTTGGGACTGGTCGTGCGTAGTCCGACAGGAGTAACGGCAGCGAATCCTATTTACCGCGAAGTTTTAGCAAGAGAAATCTCTCTCGGAGCGCAAGATATGCTTCCGCCGCCAAAATTCCGTTGGCAAAAACCAGATGGTTCGTTGGACATGGATTTATTGTTGAAAGAGTTTCAAAAATTCTGGCAAAGACATTCGGATGTGTGGGCATTAAAATCGGATTACACAGAGGCGTTTCCGCATTTATTGCTGATGGCATTTTTGCAACGAATTACAAACGGTAACGGTCGAATTGAACGAGAGTATGCAGCTGGTCGCGGGCGCATGGATTTGTTCATTGAGTATGAGGGGCAATCGTATATCATCGAGATAAAACTTATCCATGATTACGATACACCAAAGGCAGTCAAAAAAGAAGGTCTTGAACAAATCCTTGAGTATCGTAATAAATTTGACAAAACGATTCCATGTTATCTGATAATTTTTGACCGACGCAGCGAAGGTAAAAAGTTGCCTTGGGACGAACGAAT
>JAISQS010000279.1 GCA_031274045.1 Planctomycetaceae bacterium
CGTCGGGGATGGTGGTCAAGCAGCTTCGGCATGGTTTATTGTTCGGATATTATACTCACGGTAACGATTCGCAATTTAATTGCTGGTTCAAAGACTCCGCAACACAAGTGAGTTATGACCCTGATCAGAAGTTCGAGTTCAATGATGTTACACGATATAGTGCGGCTTCGTTTGTCAATAATTGTTTCGATGAACTGTTTCACGATGTCAATGTCCGTGATTTGGAAGATGACAATGAAGGATTCGATAACACTTTGTTGATCAGCTGTATCCGAGCAAAACAACACGGATTGGATATTTTTGACCGATCGTTTCGGGATTTTCAAATGGAATATAAAACGCTTGTTCCGGGATTTTTTCAGATCCGAATTTGTACAAAACAGACGTTACGAAAACTTCTCTGCTTTACCGGCGTGATGACATTGATCAACGCAATTCAAAACCATGAGTTTCGGAATGTGACCGACGACATTTTAATCAAATATGCAAAATTCATTCGGTTTCTTGACGCTCCCTATTTTGTACGTTATCAGTTCAAGGCGAATTTGATTCATCATAATACGGTGTTTAACCGATTGCGCGAATATCTTGATACGGATAAAATCCGGTTCACATACGGACACAATTTTGCGCAACGAATATTTTTTATTGACAAGAATATTATTGGTTCGGTTATTATTGATGTTGGCTGTGGTGAAGGAAAATATCTTCGTTTTGCGTCCAAAGTTGAAAAATATTATGCGGTGGATCGTGATGAGGAGTGTCGGGAAAAGACGTTGCATCGTGCGGAAAAATTGGATGTCGGCAATGTTGTTGTTTTGGAATCGCTTGATGAATTGCCGTCAATAAACGAACGAAAAACCGTGTTGTTGACGGAAGTGATCGAACACAACACGCCGGAGCAAGCACTGGAACTTTTGCGAAAATGCTTGCTTCCGAACTGCCGTGTTCTTGTAACAACTCCGAATCGGGACTTTAATATTCACTACATCGACGATGGCAACGACAACAACATTGATGATACTGATAATACCAACGAACAGAGCAATGATAATAGAACCTCATTTCGGCATCATGATCACGTGTTTGAATTGACGGATGCAGACTTCAAGAATTTGATCGCAAAGGCAACCGAAGGAATTAACGTACAAATTCAGTTTTTTAATCTTGGAGATTGTGTTGACGGCGTAACACCGCAATCAGCGGCAATCATCGATATAACTTAATCATCGCAAAAAAAATATTGTTTCAAAATTAAAAAATTAATTTCTGTTATTCAATTTTCTAACAGAAAGAAAAGAATCAATCGGCTTGAATTACGTATTTAAGTCACGTAAAAATGATGAAATTCAATTTGCACACAATTATTTTACTTTGCGGTCCGTCTTGTTGCGGCAAGACATATTATGTCAAAGAACATTTGATTCCCGGTCTTCGGCGTTTGGAAAACGGGTTTCGATTGAACATTCAATCAATTGCGTCTGATGATTTGCGGCGGGAATTGCTTGGTGATCCGATGTTGGATTTACGTGATCCGAACAACTCGTTCCGCCTCAAATTTACAAGCGAACCGGCGTTCCGAATGTTGGAACAACAACTCGATCTTGTTACATCATTTCCGATCAATGCTGAATTTGTGATTGTTGATACGACGGCTTTGAACGAGGATTTCCGAATGTCGATGATTAAACTTGCGCGAAAAAATAATTACAATATTGATCTGTTGTTGTTCGATTTTTCAATCGGCATGTACTATCAATACGCCGGCTCATCCAATTATGTTACAAAACATATTCACCGGATGCGCAGCGAAGTTCTGCCCAATCTCGGTTCACGATTTTACAATCAAGTACTGCGAATCCGTGATCGTAATAATCCTCCGTTGATTGAGTCTATTGTTGATTTTGATTTGTACCGGCGTTGTCATTTTCTTGATGATGCTGTTGTGGTTGGTGATCTTCATGGTTGTTATAACGCTTTGTTACAAATTGAGCGGGCTGCCGGTTCTGCGCCGTTGATCGTTTTGGGCGATGTGATTGACAAAGGACCGGATTCGCTCGCAATTCTACGGCATTTGAAAGAACATCCTGAAAAATATCCGCTACATATTCTCGGCAATCATGAAAGTTACGTTTATCGATTTCTCAACAGTCTCAGCGAAAAGAGTTCGGCGCACAATTATCACACGTCTGTCCCGCAATACGAAGGCAACACCGAGTATAAGGAACTTGTGGATTGGTATTTTGAAACGGCGGTTCCTTTTGTCAAAATCCGTGATTCGATTTACGTTACACACGCCCCGTGTCACGATCAATATATTGGTAAACTTGATACTCACTCGCAACGTCAACAGCGATTTACGTTACTTGATGATAACATTTCAGACAGACTTCAAAAAGAGTCAAACTCAAATTATCCGAAACATATTTTCGGACATGTTGCGTTTCAAAAACCGTTTGAATTTCGGAACAAGATCGGAATTGATACCGGCGGAGTTTATGGTAACACGTTTTCTTATTTTTGGAAAAATCGTGTTTATTCGATTCCGGCGGCGGAAAAATATGCGGATAACAAACTCATTGAAGTTGGCGAAACCGGTATTGATCCGAGCGAACTCGATTTTTATGAACAAAAACGAATTGAGATTGCCATCCGTGAAAAGATCAATTTTGTCAGCGGTACAATTTCTCCGACTGCTTCGGACCGCGAACGGATGAAGATTGAGCCGATTGAAACGGCAATAAAGAAGTTTCAGGCTTGTGGTGTTGAGGAAATTAGCGTACAAAAAAAGTATATGGGTTCACGTTGTGAAGCGTATATTTCCCGTGACATTGAGCAATGCAGCCTGACAAGCCGTAACGGTTTTAAGATCAAACGGCTTCACAATGATAATGGCGAAGAGTTACGTGATTTGACACCGGTTTATCAATCCATTCTTGCACAGCCGAAAATTGCCGCGATTTTTCAACATTTTCCTGATACAGAAACGATTCTGTTAGATGGTGAACTGATGCCGTGGTACGCTTTGGGCAAGGGACTTATCGAAACACAATATCAACTGATTGATCAAGCAGCTGCATCGGAATTTGAGTTATTAAAATCTACCGGTTTTGAGGCGGTTCTTGATGCGGAGTACAAATCTCAAAATTATGCTGCGTTTATTCACGACCCGAAAATTTCGGACAAAATAATCAATTCCAATAAAAAGTCAACTTACAAACTCCTCAAAAATTATCGGCACATTCCTGTAGCAGAAATGGAACAATATTTGCAAATTTACCGTGAGCAGATTGCCATTTATGGAACAGCGAAACCGATTGAGTATTGTCCGTTTGATATTTTGAAGCTGATTCATCGGGACGGTTCGGAAACATTATTCAGGGAAACGCCGGTATCAGAACGTTACGAAATGGTTTCAAAAGATGCCGGTATTCTTGTGCATTTACAAAACGAAAATGAGATAACTGAATTGATAGAATATTTTGCCAAACTTCCGGACGATACGGAGGGACTTGTTTTGAAATGTAACAAACCGGGTCGGTCAAAAATTTACATGTTGAAGGTTCGTAACGAAAAATATCTAACGATTATTTATGGTTTTGATTATTTGGAACCAATAAAAAACGCGGCACTGATTCACAAAAAAAACGTTTCACAAAAAACAAGTATTGCCAATCATGAATATGAGTTTGGTTGGGAATTGGCATCCATCCCACGTAACAGAATCAACGGTGAAAATGAAGAATACCAACGAATTCTTGCCGCTTTAATTTTCGAAGAACGTAACGAAACAACACTTGATCCGAGATTATGAATATCAAAAACATCTTGTAACTACTTTATAATTTTTATACTTTTTACGCTTGAAAATTCCCATCACTATCGCAATCAAAATGATATTGTTACCGGCAATGAGTCTTTGCCAATTTGTAACTGGTGACCAACTTCCCCATCCCTTAATAACCAATGAGCCACCTAGCCACGCGTCCTTATCCCCTTATTCGTTAAACATAAAGTTCACGATCGAATTTGAGGCGAATTGAATCCAATGTAGCGATGTGCTTTGTCTTTTGGCGATTCGAAATCGAAAGTAGAGACGCAATGCATTGTGTCTCTACTCAAACAATAAGGGGATAAGGGCGCGTAATGTAGAGACGCAATGCATTGCGTCTCTACTTCATTGTTATTAAGGGAGGGGAAATTGGTTACCTGTTGCGAATCGATTAAGACTCAGGATTGGTTGTACAAATATTCACTGTGAATTTATAAAAGAGGAAATTTCAAGTGTAAAAAGTAGTGCCAAGTTCTCTAATTTTCATTGCGCAATTTTTATTCGGGAGAATAATTCACAGGAAGTTAAGGGAAGTTAATGGTCAACAGATTTTACAGATTAGTTTTTTATTATTAAAATCTGTGTAGCATATCAGTGAAATGCCTCAACACTGTCGTAAAACAAACCTTATTTTTTTACAAAAACAACCTTAGTAGCCTCGCAATATCATATCTTTGCAAGCCGTAGGTTTGCATCGCTCGGTAGAAAATGATGTTCCCACACAAAACGGGCATTCCGTAGGAATGCCAGCATTGGGCAAGTCACAGGATTGCATTCCTACGGAATGTGAAGACTCGGCTTTCTACCGAGCGTTACATTCCTAACGGAATGTAATAATGCGAAAACGTAGAACGGATTGAAAATAATAAGGTAATAAGGTTATGTTTGTTGGGGATTCACGGGCTACTAAGGTTGTTTTGTTAGGAAAAATAAGGCTAAAAATAAGGTCGATTAGAGCGGATATTTCGCTGGTATATTACCAATCTGTCAAATATGCGTAATCTGTCGTTTACAATATTTGCAAACTTTGTATTAAAAATATTCTTCCATTACCACCTTTCCTTACCTCCCTGTGAAAAATCCGCCAACAATCATGCGTGAACAATTAGCGAACTTTATGGTAGTGTGTTATGTATATAGTCTGTTGTGTGGGCGGTGCAAGTAATGTTTTTTGTTGGAGGCAAATTTGTGATTCTTGAATATGACAAAAAAAGTCTTTCGGAGTTTCTTGATGTTCCGATGTTTCGTGTTTCTCAAATATATCGTTGGATATTTTCTCGCAAGGTTTCCGATTTTTGTTTGATGACGGATTTGTCAAAGGGATTTCGTGGTGAGTTGAGTGAGCGTTTTGGTTCTGTTTTTCAAGGGCGCGAAGTAATTCGGCAGGTTTCGCCGGATTTGACGGAGAA
>JAISQS010000296.1 GCA_031274045.1 Planctomycetaceae bacterium
AATATCATAGCGTAGGGCAATGCCTTTGTATACCATACAAGTTTTTTGCGTTGGTGATTGTGTCGAATGTTAATAAAGGTAGCCAACTGACCGCCGGGCTTTCTTGGTGAATAGCGTCGGCGCAAGCCGACAATTGGGGCAGAAAACGCGTTGTAATTTCTATCGCCCAAACCAACACGCGTCGCCCCTACCCTCGTTATACCACACAAGTCGCGTTCCGGTGATTCCGCTTCGCTACATCACCGGTTATGCATGATGTCGTCGCTGCGCGACTATCGTAAAAACACCAAACGCCGACGAACCAACGCAAAACGCCCTACGTTTTGGGCGATAGAAATTCCGGTGTGTGTTGGCGATCCAGTTGTCGGCTTGCGCCGACGTAACCGCCCGGCGGTCGGTTGCCCACCTTACGTTTGCCAACCCGTTTTGGCATTCAGTTCAAACTCGTTCGGTTCTATTACGCACAGAGGCGGGCGGGACGCCCGCGTTCCAGTCCGCGCCGCTTCGCGGCATTTGTCGGCTACGCCGACGGGAGTGGTTTGGTTTTGCCGATGCGTTTTCAGCTCCCGCTGTCGGCGAGCGATAATGATTCACTGGCGACGTAACCGCCCGGCGGTCGGTTGCCCACCTTACGTTTGCCAACCCGTTTTGGCGTTCCGTTCAAACTTTTTTGGTGCTATTACGCACAGAGGCGGGCGGGATGCCCGCGTTCCAGTCCGCGCCGCTTCGCGGCATTTGTCGGCTACGCCGACGGGAGCGGTTTGGTTTTGTCAATGCGTTTTCCGCCACAATTGTCGGCGAGCGATAATGATTCACTGGCGACGTAACCGCCCGGCAGTCAGTTACCCACCTTACGTTTGCCAACCCGTTTTGGCGTTCAGTTCAAACTTTTTTGGTGCTATTACACACAGAGGCGGGCGGGACGCCCGCGTTCCAGTCCGCGCCGCTTCGCGACGAACTTATGAGGTATGACGAGACGCAACCGCCCGACGGTCGGGTTGTCCACCTTACGTTGCCGGTGCGTTTCACGATCCTTTGGGGCGAGGGCAAGCCTCGCCCCTACGTGTTATTTGCCTTTAACAAATCAACACCTAACAAATCAACCCCTAACAATGTTTAATCAACAACCTTTAACCTTTAACCTTTAACAATCAACAATCAAAATTTATTTAACCTTTAACCAAAAAATTGAAATGACAGACACAAACATTCCGGTCTCCGTATCGGATTTATCCAAAGTTTACAAAACACGCGGCGGCAGCGTCAATGCCGTTTGCGATATTTCACTCCAAGTGAAACGCGGCGAATTCGTCACTATCATGGGAGCATCAGGCTCCGGTAAAAGTACATTGCTGCACCTCATCGCAGGATTGACAACACCAACAGTCGGGAAAATTCAAATCAACGACAACGATATTGCAAAATTATCCGATGCCGAACGAACCCGATTTCGTTGCCGACATATCGGTGTAATTTTTCAAGCCTTCAATTTGATTCCGACATTGACAGCGGAAGAGAATATTTTGTTGCCGATATTGATCGACGGAACAAATCATAACCGAAAAGAAATCCGCGAAAAATTAGATTCAATGCTCCGACTGCTTGAAATTTATGATCGCCGTTATCATCGCCCCGATTCTTTGAGCGGCGGTGAACAACAACGCGTCGCCATCGGTCGCGCTCTCTTGATCGATCCCGCAATCATCCTCGCAGACGAACCAACCGGCAACCTCGACTCCACAAACTCAGACAACTTCTGCAAACTAATACGCGAACTTTGCGACAAAGAACAACGAACCATCGTCCTCGTCACACACGAAAAGAACGTCGCGGATTGGGGAGACCGTTGTGTAACGCTGAAAGACGGACGTATTGTTGACGAACAAATCAACAACAAAAATCGAAAGGAGGTGTCAGCATGAAACTACTTTTCAAACTAATTTTCCGCGAAGCATGGTATCACCGCGCACGGATTTCTTTGGCAGTCATCGCAACAATGGCAATGTCTTGCATGGTCGTTTGGCTCATCGGCAGCATCGATTTGATGATTCTGCGATTTGACAACGAAGGCGAAAACTATCTCGGCAGCTTTCATGTTGCAATGATGCCGTCCCGCAGCCCAAACGACACGCAACAGCCGCCAACAACCCCAATGCCAATGATGCCGGTGCGATTGCAATTTCCCGAATCGGTTTTGGATGAGTTGCGTTCGAGCGATCAAGTTGCGCATGTCGCAATTGCCCGCCAGATTCGAAACGTGATGGCAAAAATGGAAGACGAAAACGACGACACCGCCGCACTTCGCAGACAACGTGCCGGAACAGGCACTCCAATGCAAAGTCCGCCGTTGGTTGGAATTGATACGCATGTTTCGCCGTTTGAGTTGCAGGATGGGCGTTGGTTTGCGGATGATTCTGCGCCCGGCGCGGCAGCGGCAATGGAAGGCGTAATCGGATCAGCAGCCGCAGGTAGCTTGCAAATTTGGGGCGAAGAAGGCGAACCGGTCAAAGTCGGCGACACAGTTATTTGCCGAGTTGATTCGCAAGATCACAAGATTAAAGTTGTCGGTACATTTGATCAGAAGTCGGCTAATGTTGGTCGCGGCGGATTCGGCGGCGGTATTTCACCACTCATCAGCGGTCTGTTTGTGTCAACAAAAACAGCCGAGAAAATAAGCCCATCAACAGAAGGTGAACCAAAAATAATTGACTACGTTTACCTCCGCCTACGCCCCGATGTCAAATCAACACAATTCAAAAAATCATACCAAGAAAATCTCAAATCGCGCGGAATAACAATGCGATTCATGGATTTCGAGGACGTGCAAGAAGAACTCAAACGAAACCGCGAACGCGCCGGAAACGCCGGAGGAGGAGGCGGTCTAATGGGCGGCGCATCATCAAGAAACTCCGTCATAATCTTCTCAACACTCGTCTCAATTTTGATTGTTTTTACGGCGTTGAGTATGGGGATTAGCGAGCGTACACGTGTTTTTGCGATGTTGCGTTCGGTTGGTATGCCGCGTCGCGGGATTGCGGTTTTGGTTTTTGGCGAGAGTCTGATATTGTCTGTTTTGGGTTGGGCTGGCGGCATGTTCGCTGGTTGGCTTATCCTGCAATTAACAGTCTGGCTACAACCCGAAGCATTCGGCGGAAACAAAACAGTGCCACTCGGCATCACCGCCATCACCACCGCCGGAATCGCAGCACTAATCGGCTCTCTACTCGCAGCAATTTACCCCGCCTGGCGCGGCGCAAAAATCGACCCGCTCGACGGCATGAACCGAAGCTACTCCGCAACAATACAAACAAGATGGTTTGTAATAACCGCAATCGCAGGCGTTTTATTGCTGATGATTTGCCCAATTTGTACGCATGTTGACAGCTTGGCAAAAGGAACCGAATTACGCGTCTTCCTGTACACGTTCATCGGCTTGCCAACACAAATCATCGGATGCGTACTAATCGCCCCAGCCGCAATCGTACTAGTCGAAAAAATATTTACGCCGCTAGTTGCAAGAATCCTCTGCATAAGAAAAGAACTACTCGCAAACCAACTAAGCATAAACATCTGGCGAACACTAGGTACAACTATCGCAATAAGCATCGGACTCGGCGTTTACTCGTTCCTCGAAATCTCAGGCTACTCAATGCTCGTACCATTCACTCACTCAAAAACATTGCCAAACACACTCGTAACAATGTCACCAACAGGACTCCCTTTGAGCGAAATTGATACCATACGAAAATTGACAGGAGTCGATTCGGAACGCTTTTTGCCCGTCGCTCTCGAACAGTCAAGATTCTCCCAAAAACAATCAACCCTGTTCATAAACAACGGGCTAAACCCACAACAAACAAACGGAATCGTCTTCGGAATCGACATCAAAGAAGCATTCGCAGAACGCCCCAACGGAAGACCGTTAATCGAAGTAGACTTCCAAGAAGGTACACTCAAAGATGCACTCGAAAAGTTGCAAACGGGCGGTCGATATTGCTTGATCCCCGATTCATTCGCATTCAGAGCAAAATTGCACGTCGGCGATAAAATTGAACTCGTTGTCCCAAACGACTTCAACCCCGCCAACAACACAAACAATAGACCACCATTCCGAAAACCAACAACAGAACAACCAACAACAAATCAACCACAACCAAACGAACCAAACCGAAACGAATCAAAACAAGGCGAATCAGAGCTAAACGAAACCAGACGCGGCGAATTCGGACGAGGTGAGTTCGGACGAGGCGAAGCGGTGGAACGCGACGGTCGCGGCGAAATCGGAGGACGCGGCGGTCGCGGTACCGGACGTGCCGGACGCGGCGGATTTGGCGGATTCGGTGGAGGATTCGGCGGCGGTAATGAGGAGGTGGTTGAGTATGAGGTTTGTGGAGTTGTGACTATTCCGGGTTGGCTTTGGATGACAAAATTGAGCGGTGTCCGTAAACGCGGCGGTCGAACAGGCGCAATGTTGCTTTCTCCTTATGAGGTTGTGAAGAACGATTTCCGTATCAAAGATGCCGGATTCTTCTGGTTTGATCGTACATTGGATTCGTCCGGCAAACCGACAGTTTCCGATAAAGAACTTGAGAATACTCTCCAAATGTTGGCAGATAAATTTGCGGAGACGGCAGCTTTGGACAACAAGTTGAACGGTGTCGAGCGCGGGACAGATTCGAGTCCGAGTCCGAGTCCGGTTGCCCCAAACTTTACCGACAACAACACACAAATTCGCCGCCCAATGGTCAAAGTGAATTCGCGTGAATATTTGACGGAGCGAGTTAATCGGCGTGCTGACAGTGTGATTCAAGCGGCAGCAAAGATGCCTTTGATTATACTTGCGATTTCGTCGATAGGTTTGATGGGTACGATAGCGGCATCTGTTCGTATGCGTCGTTTTGAGCTTGGAGTGTTGCGTAGTCTTGGGGTGACGCGTGGTGGTCTTGTTCGGTTGATTGTTGCGGAGGCGGTGTTGATTTCGGCGGCTGCGATAGTGATTAGTGTTGGTTTTGGGGTGGTGGCGGCGTGGTGTTTTATAGGGTTGATGCGTTATACATCGTTTTTTGGCGGATTTGTCTCGCCGTTAACGATTCCTGTCTACTGGCTGTCAATCGGTTTTGCCGTTACCCTAATACTCTGCTTTATCGCCGCAATCGGTCCCGCAATCGCCGCCGGAAGAACAGAAACATCAAAACTACTACGAGAATAATCGACAAAAATCCGATATAAATGTTAAAATTGTGTTCACTACGATACTGTCAACCGTACCGCCTTATTGGAACATCACCAATAAAGACGGTACGGTTTTAAAAATTGTCAACAATTACATCATGTAAATTATTATGGCTAAACAAAAGAAAAAAAGAGCATTAAAAAAGAAAAAAAACGCACCCAAAATGCGTATGACAAAAGTTGCGGTTGTGATTCACGGTAAAAACGGGGAGAGCATCATCAAGTTGATCGATATTGGAGTGGACGAGTTGAAGCACACGATTGACTTGCTTTTTCGGGGGATATTGTGTTATGTTGATCTTGCTTGTAGTTTTTTGGAAAGTCATGTTGACGAAAAATACACCAGCCAACTCGACTTTTCGCAAATGGAAAATTGCTCGCCATCGAATATCAACGCAAACTTGACAGAACAAATTCCAGACTTGCTCTTCCTCACCAAATGCAAACCAACACCCGAAAATCCTACCGGCAGATTGATGAATGTTTCCTTTATTTGCGAGCATCAATCTACGCCGGATTTTGACATGTGCCTTCGCTCACACGAATCTGTTCTCCGCAACTTCCGCAAATATAGAGCGGATATTGTGGCGAAACATAAACGCGAATTTGAGAAGAAGTACAAAGACGATCCGAATTTTAAAAACATCAAGTTCAAAATGACGCGGGATATAAAATTTCCATATCCGTTCGTCATAATCGTCTACAACGGCAAACGAAAATGGCGGTACAAGAGACTTGTTGAGATGATTGATATTCCTGCCGGATATGATAAAAATATCTTGCATGTTGTGACGATATTCATCAATATCAGTGAGTTGAGTGAGGAAGAACTTAATCGCGGCGTTCCGGCAGTTCGTGCATTGAAGTGGGCATTACGCTACACAGCGGAAGGTACACTTGCCCAAAACTACGGACACATTCTCGAAATACTACAAGAAGACACAGACGACCCAAGATCAAAAGATATTTCCACCCAATTCATAACATATATTACGTCCAATATCATGAAAGAAGAAGTCAGCGAAGAAGACGTAGCCGGATTGCGTGTAAATATTGAGAGACATTGTGTAAAAATAACCAATAACAACCCAAAGGAGGTCAAAAAAATGATTAGCATTTTAGACGGAGCCGTAAAAATCGGCGAAAAACGAGGTGAAGAACGAGGCAAAGAACTCGGCATAAGAATCGGTGAAGAACG
>JAISQS010000304.1 GCA_031274045.1 Planctomycetaceae bacterium
TTCGGTTCACCAACACGCCAAAACTTCATTCCTCCTAATTTTTCAAACAAACAACCGTTATCGAAGGGGGCTTGCCCCAAGTCAAACGAGCGACGCATCTCGTTGGTCGCAAGCGACCATCGCTAACGACACTGAAAACTGAAAACTTCCGTTTGGTCTGATATTATTGCCCCGTTGGGGCGAAGGTTATGTACAATCAATTTATCGTAGGGCGTTGCCCTACGCTATGATATTTTGCCCTTTCAGGGCGTTGATGCAGCGTATTGATACGGTGTATCAATAAAAGACAAAGTAGAGACGCAATGCCTTGCGTCTCCACAAATCATTGACTTGCGACTCTATAAATCATGGTGATTGCAATTGAAAAGTGAATTTTCAAGTGCAAAAAGTATAGTAGTATTGTCACCTGCTATTGACTGTCATAGAATACTGTCGCGTTTGCGGGAGAAGAGGAACGAACGAACACGCCTTCACAAAATACGAAATATTCAGGAAAATTAAAAAATGAAAATCGTTTTATCAATATACGGAGCAACCGGCTCCGGCAAGACAAGTTTTTTTCGACAACTCATTCAAGGGAACTTTGCTCAAATTGCTTCCAATCAGAAGTTGACAAGATTCCTCTCAAACTCAATATCACCATCAGGTCAAATTCTACCAACAACATCCGGTATTGAGCGGCTTGATATAAAATTCGGTCGCGATTCGTATGTCATTTCGGATTTGAAAGGGGAGCTTTTATCGGCTGCGGCGGCTGAGCTTGATGTTGAGCGAACCGGATATTTTGGCGGCAGTAATAATTTGCTTGCAAAACAAATCGCGAAGAGCGACGCGGTATTATTCTTTTTCGATCCGACTGCACAAAGCACCGCCGCATCAATACGCCCACAAGACTTCATCCAAAATTACCACAACGAAGAATTGCTGAGGGCAAAACAAATAATAAAATTCACACTCAAAAAACGTGAAAATAATCTCACCCCAATCCTCTTCATACTAACACACAACGACATCATAGCAACCGATCCGAAATTAAACGAATTGACCGAAAACTGGATCAATGAAGTAAATAAATTTTTACAAAAAACATATACAGAAATCTTGGACGGATATTATCCTGACATGTTGATTTGTAAAGAACGTCTGTTCTATCGGGTAACTACTTTGCGCAACGTTAAACCTTCTGTACTTCCGGCTGGGTCTGCACCGCAAGGAAAAGTTGACGCGGTGAATTGGATTGAATCGTTTCCATTCGCAACCGAATTGGCAAATATTTTACTCCAAACAAAATCACAACTCGAACTGATTAAAAATTTTTACCGCAACGACCGGAAACGTTATCGTTCTGTTGTGATATTTTTTGCAATATGTTTTTGTATCGTGTTTTTTGTCCCGTTAATTTGCATGACCTCAAAAACAACTCAATCTTTGATCAATAATCTACGCGAACGAATCACAAAAATTTCCGAAAATCTGCCGGAGTTGCCGTCAATATTGAACAGCGAAGTATCCTCGATTTCAAACGCCGCCATCAACCTGAAACCGCTCACCGATATAAGCGGACTTGATGACAGGTCGGCGGCGGTTGTGAATCGATCTTTGTATATCTTGATGAAGCGGATGAATAAACTTGAAGACGAGAATAAAACGCAAACCAGCGACTACCAAAAATTAAACGCACAATGGACAGATGCGTTGACCGAGATTGACAAAAAATTTGATAACGACCGGTTTGATGACGGGCGGACAAAATTGAATCTGTTTGGTCGGCTGTTGAGCGGCTTGACGGATTCGACGTTGCGAATAACGCCGCCGTTGCGGAGAGTTTTGAGTAAGTATTGGATTTTTTATCGCGCAGTGTTGGTCAATGAATTAGCGGGAGAGATACAAATAAACCGCGACGCAGGCTCAAATAACAGGCAATTACTCGAAACATTATCAATGAATCTCGAACATGTATTTCACGAAATATCAGACTCAAATATACGCGGAGAAAGCCAATACTCAAATCCGGCACAAAAATATAACGCAAACAACGAATCAAATTTGAAAGAAAAACTCAAACAAGATATTCGTAAAAGTTATATTTCTTGTCGAAATTTCTTGGACGGTTATCACGTCGAAATAAGATTTCGCGAAATCAACTACAACTCCGAAATCGGAATAAACCGCGACTACAAAAGACGGCTAAAAATCACCACAAACGATTCACCAATCTCAAACAAGACTGAAAATAAAAACGAAAAAATAAATCAAGAACACACCACATACGTTGATTTGACAATCTCACCGGGTTACAAAAACGATAAAAATTGTCAATTCACTCCAATGAAAGATAACGTAACAATTTTGCTAAAAATCGACTCAAATATACACGTTACATTGCAGCAATCCGCTAAATACCAAACCGCAAACAACACTCCAGACGCAGACGCAAAAACGACAACCGACACCGCAATCAATACAAATGATAGTGACAGCAAAAAGAAAACAACAGATTCAATCAAAGACAACGATTGGGAAGATCAATTTGTATGGAAAATTATTCCAAAACAAAACGAAACAAAAAACGATAAAAATAAAATCAATAAAAATAACTCCGCCTCACTCGATATATTCGGAATCAAATTTTACCTACAACACGAAAACGACGACAACACAACATACTCCTGCAACGCCAGCGGAATGAAAATCCAATTCACACTAAACCGCACAAAAATCGTCCCCGAATTTTTATGGGAAATCGTAAAACAAATCCAATAAAAATTACAGCAACCACCCTATTTAGTCGGGGGGCAAGCCCACTCGTTATACCACAGAAGTTCCCGCGAAGCGGCGACGCGGAACGCGGGCATCCCGCCCTTGCTATACCACACATCTTTCGATATCTTATTTTTTTAGAGAATACGGAATAAACAAAATATGCGAAAAAAACGAAATTTTACCAACAACTCTTTTCGTTTATTTTGTATTTTTCGTATGGTTCGTATTCTCAAAAAACTTGTGTGGTATAACAAAGGGCAACGCCCTACAAAAATTACAACCGCGCAGCGGCGGCTTCATACATAACCGGTGATGTAACACAATGCAATCACCGGAACGTGTTAGAGAATTTTGCGCTGTTGTTTATTACATGATTGGTACGATTGGGATGCTGTTTTTTTGGTTGGCTGTGCCGATGCCGGGTGTGGTGTTTGGTGTGGTTGGTTGTTGTGTTTTTGCGTCTTTTTGGGCGACTTCGTTTTGC
>JAISQS010000219.1 GCA_031274045.1 Planctomycetaceae bacterium
GCGAAAACTTTTAGAAAACCTTAAACAATAAGGAGACGTAAAATGAGAAATCTAAAATTCAAATTGGGATTCACGTTGATTGAGCTTCTCGTGGTCATTTCGATCATTGGGATGTTGGCAGGGCTATTGCTACCAGCCGTAAACTCAGCAAGAGAATCAGGAAGAAGAGCGACCTGCATAAGCAACCAAAGACAAATCGCATACCAACTCGTCGCAATGGCTACAACATCAGGCTTTCCACCTCTGATGAAAGGAACAATTGGTGATGGCGATGGTACGCCTGCTGTTGCGGCTGGCGCGAATAAGCTTTCATGGGTGGTTCAGCTTCTACCTGTGATGGAGGAACAGGATATCTATGCAGAGATTAAATCAGGTTCGTTTAGCGGATACCAAGATTACACGCTTCCTATCTTGAAATGTAAAAGTTCGGGGGTGAAATCATCAGGAGCAGGTATCAGCTACGTTGTCAATGGAGGAGTTGTAGATACTACAAATAGCTCCACCACAGGTAGTCTTGATGTACCAACAACTACAGGTGCTACAAAAAATGCCAACAATAAGGACTACAGCGCATTCCTGACAAATGCCAGCGGGGCAAAAATAGATGATGAGATTAAATCATCAACTAAAACGATTATTATTTCGGAGAACTTAAATGCAGGAACATGGAACTTTGGGCTTTTCTATAATCAGGAACTTAATGGAGGTACAGTGAGCAACGTATATCCTGCTACGGTGGAGGCGAATCTTGCATTTACATATCCACACTATACGACAGCGGCTAGTAGTTGGGATTTTGAGAATACGACCGATTTAGGTGCTGCGTCATTTAGTAATACGACGGTATATTGGATAAACGAAGGCACATCGACCTCTAGTGGTTTATCTTCACCGTCTCAGACAACTGCACGTCCTTCGTCCAATCATCCGGGTACTGTGGTTGCAGGGTTTGCCGATGGCGGTGTGAGACCTATAAGTGAGAATATAAATGCTTCGATTTACATACAACTTTGCCAACCGAAAATTACGAAAATAGATGCAGCCCAATTGGGTTGGTAGTTGTTAGTTTTTTGATTTTGTATTAAAAGGGTCGTCGTTATTTATTTTAGCGGCGGCTCTTTTTTTTTGTTGCGGTATGGGCGAGGCTTGCCCTCGTCCCAATGGAGCGAGAATCGCGTTGGTAATCGTAAGGTGGGTAACCGACCGCCGAACGGTTACATCGGCGCAAGCCGACAACTGGATCGCCAAAAACACACCGCCAAAACCAAAACGCCCCTACGTGTTGGGCAATTTGGTTTTGCAGATGCGTTTTGGCGATCCCGTTGTCGGCGGGCAATAATGATTTACCGGCGACGTAACCTGTGTTTTATTGGTAATTGTGAATTGTGCATTATAAATTATGAATTGCCTACATTACGCAACCGCCTAACGTCATCTTTATGACCGACTGAAGTATAAATAAGCACATTTTTAAATCTCTTTCGCGAATTTCGTTTTTTAGCGTGTTTCGCGTTAAAAAAATTATTTCGTTATTTTTGTATATTTTGATTGTTTCGTATTCTCAAAAAAATTACAGAACTCACGATTGAGATGAGTTCACAACAATAAAGAAAGGAAACCGAATGACTTTAATTCAACATTGTGTTTTGCGATTTTTTGCGGCAATATTTATGGTTTGCGGAACCGTGAATTTGTTCGCGAATTTGTTTGCGGCGGAAATTTCTGCACCTCCTAAACTTCGTGCGCCAGCTTATCCGTTGATTGCGCATGATCCGTATTTCAGCGTCTGGTCGTTTGCTGACAAATTGACCGATGTCACAACAACTCACTGGACCGGAAAACTACAACCAATCTCCGGCACAATCACAATCGACGGAGATAAACCGTTACGCTTTATCGGAACAGAACCGATGGGGACAGAACGGTTGGGAACAGAACCGATTGGGGCAGAACCGAAGAGTCTTGATGCGATGCCGCAGGTTGATGTTACTGTATTTCCGACTCGTACTGTTTATCATTTTGCAACGGAAAAGGTCAAATTGATGTTGACGTTTTTGACTCCGTCTTTGCCTGATGATATTGATTTGTTGAGTCGTCCGTTGACGTTTTTGCAATTTGATCTCGTCGGGTTGGACAATGCGCCGCATCGTGTTGCTTTGCGTTTAGCGGTTGATCCTGTAATTGCCGTCAACACACCGGAGCAGGAAGTTGTTTGTGAAACGGTCAAAGTTTCGGGACTCAATGTTCTCCGGGTTGGAAGTTCAGAGCAACGTGTTCTTGGCAAAAAGGGGGATGATTTGCGAATTGATTGGGGGCATTTTTATCTTGCAACAAAAAACAACCAAAACGTAAAACTCCATTTGACTCCGCGTTCCAATTCCGACCATTCTCAAAATCATTCCGGCAATTCTCAAAATCAACCGCTTGCGGCGAAAAACGCTCCGCTTCTAACTGCTGAAATTGAAGCGGAGATTGCTCAAAACGGACGTTTCGAATACGGTGCGGTGTTGGCTTATGACGACGTTAAGTCTATCCGGTATTTCGGCAAAGAACTGTTGCCGTATTGGAAACGGAACGGGGCAACGATTACCGATCTTTTGACTCACGGATTTGAAAACGGTACGAAAATCAGACAGCGTTGCGAGCAATTTGACAAAGAGTTGATTGACAACTTAACGCAGACCGGCGGTGAAAAATACGCCCAACTTTGCTCGTTGGTTTATCGGCAAACTTGGGCTGCGAACAAAATCGCCGCCGCGCCGGACAAGCGACCTTACATGTTTTCCAAAGAGAATTTTAGTAACGGCTGCATCGGAACGATTGATGTGCTGTATCCTCACACGCCGTTTTTGCTTTTTTTCAGTCCGGCGTTGCTCAAGGGGAGTCTTGTTCCTGTACTCAATTATGCGGAATCGGAATTTTGGAAGTACGATTATGCGCCGCATGATATTGGTACTTATCCGTTTGCAACAGGTCAAGTGTACGGAATGAACGGCGGTCACGGCAACCGAATGCCGGTCGAAGAATCCGGTAACATGCTGATTATTGTTGCTGCGTTGGCGAAAGTCGAAGGGAACGCCGATTTTGCGGAACATTATTGGGAGTTGTTGACGCGCTGGGCTGATTATCTTGTGCGGGAGGGTTACGATCCCGAAAATCAACTCTGTTCGGCGGATATGTTCGGACATCTGGCGCACGTTACGAATTTATCGCTCAAGGCAATCATCGGAATCGCCGCTTACGCTCGGCTTTGCGAACAATTGGGCAAAACCGAAGCCGCTCAAAAATATCGCCGTATTGCGGAGGATTACGCCAAAAAGTGGCTCAAAGACGCTCAAGACGAAGGGCGAACCAGATTGGCGTTCGACAAAGCCGGTACGTGGTCAATGAAACACAATCTGATTTGGGACTCCATTCTCGAAACCAATCTTTTCCCCGCAACACTTGCCGAACAAGAAATCGCGTGGTACAAAAAAGTACAGAATAAATACGGTTTGCCGGTTGATAGCCGTACCGATAATTCGCTGATTGATTGGGCGTTGTGGAGTATCACGCCGACGAAATCGAAGGCGGATTTCGACGAACTTTTTAACCCGATTTACAATTACGTCAATGAAACGCCGTCACGTGTTCCGCTTTCGGATTGGTTTATAACAACCAATGCGAAACGTCGCGGTTTCCAAGCCCGCTCTGTTGTCGGCGGCGTTTATATCAAGATGCTCACCAATAAAACCGTCTGGGAAAAATCTGTACAACAAGCCGAAAACGTTACGGATTTTCCGTCAAGTTATCCGGCGCGGATAACAAGAACAGAAATCATCCCGACCGCCCGAACACTTCAAACGGAATGGAAATACACGTTGGAATCGCCGTCTGCCAATAATTCCGGCAATGATTCCGGCAAAGATTCCGGCAAAGATTCCGGTAATGATTCCAATAATGATTTCAATAATTGGACGAAACCCGATTTCGACGCGTCGGCTTGGAAGTCGGGCAAAAACGGCTTCGGCTCTAATCATTTGCCCAACAATCCGCCGGTCGGAACAACATGGAATACCAAACAAATTTGGCTACGAAAAGAATTTGAACTTACGAAAATTCCTGACGGCGAAATATTTTTGTACGTTTACTATGACGAAGACCCCGAAATTTGGATCAACGGCGTTTTCGCCGCAAAAGCAAAAGGTTACACAACAAATTACGTAACATTAGAAATAACACCCGAAGCCAAAAAAACGCTAAAAATCGGAAAGAACATAATCGCAATTAAAGCCTCCCAAACCTACGGCGGACAATACATAGATGCCGGTCTGGTTAAGGAATCGCCAATTGCCAGTACCAAATAGAAAAATAGTAACC
>JAISQS010000373.1 GCA_031274045.1 Planctomycetaceae bacterium
GCGGTCGGTTACCCACCTTACGTTGTCGCCCGGCGGTCGGTTGCCCACCTTACGTTTGCCAAACCGTTTTGGCGTTCAGTTCCAACTTGTTCGGTTCTATTACGCACAGAGGCGGGCGGGATGCCCGCGTTCCAGTCCGCGCCGCTTCGCGGCAATTGTCGGCTACGCCGACGTTTGGCGTTTTGGAATATCAACACATTTTTCGCCCCTTCGGGACGAGGGCAAGCCTCGCCCCTACAACGTCAACGTTTTTTGGTTTTACCGATGCGTTTTCCGCCACCGTTGTCGGCGAGCGATAATGATTTACCGGCGACGTAACCGCCCGGCGGTCGGTTACACACCTTACGTTGCCCACATTACGATTGCTCTTCCCACAATGTTATTGTGGCGGGGGGGTGTAGTATTTTCCTTGATGGGAGTTTCTTTTTTTGAAGGTTTTTTGTATTTCGTTTCTTGCCGCGTGTTTTATTTTTACCCAATCCGGCGCAATCGCAAAATCACTATTCACCTCCGCAGATACCCGCTCAACCACAACCTCCGGCGGAATACACTCCAAGAAATCCACCACCAACCCCGAATACTCCTCAACCGTCAATAACTCCACTCCACCACTCCGCCAGAGATCAGCAAGAACCGTGTCTCGGACAACATGAAGATTGTGCAGCTTCAACCCAGACGGCTTCAACCTCGCCACCTCCCGCGCAGTCTCAATAACATCATCACGACCCTCCACCGGCGTCCCAATTATCAAATGCAAACAAACATCAATCCCACGCCCACACACCCGCCCATACGACTCAAGGAACTCCACATAATCATAACCCCGATTCAAAAAGTCCAAACTCTTTTGATGCACAGATTGCAAGCCAATCTCCAACTGCAAATACTTCTCTTGACCAACCTCCTCCAAAACATCAAGAACACCCTCCGATAAACAATCCGGTCGAGTACCAATCGATAAACCAACAACATCAGGATGAACAATCGCCTCCCGATAAAGCAATTTTAAACGCTCCGGCGGGGCATTCGTATTCGTCGACGGTTGGAAGTACGCGATGAATTTGTCCACTTTGGGATAATGACGCTTCAGACGGATTATCCCCTCGTCAATCTGCTCACAAATCGACTTGCCCGAAACCAAATTACGACCCGGCGAAAAACTACTCATATTACAAAATATACAACCGCCGCGATTCAAAACCAAATCCTTGCCAACCTCCCCACGCGAAACATGAGGACAAGAAAATCCGGCATCAATACTAACCTTCCAGACATTACATCCAAACCGGCGGCGCATCGCACCACCCAAAGTATGATAAAACTCCGAAGAAGAAGGAGACCAAAAAGAATCAAACATATATTTTCACCTCACCTCGTTTGTTACTCACCGGAAATTAAGGGAAGGTAACGGAAGAATATTGTAAATTCCCCTTACCTTCCATTGCCTTCCCGCGAATAACTCCCCCAAATAAAAGTCAATCAACACAAATTATCGAGCTTTGTGTTACGTGATTTGCCGGTTATTCTCCGTTGGGGTTTCTTTCGGTTCTGCCGGAGAATAATTCGCAGATTTTATTTCCAATCGGATTGGCAAGCAGAACGAGCGCGAGTTTGTAGATTATTGACGGGACACAAACGACGCGTTTTGTGTTCCTGATTGACTTGAGCGATGTCCGCACAACATACTCCGCCTTGAGCCACAAGAATCGCGGGGTCTTCTCCTTCTTGAATCCTTTCATCGTCGCCGAACTGTGAAATCCCGTGTGCGTAAGTCCGGGGCAAAGTGTCTGAACCCTCACCCCATACTTCTTGACATCATATTGCACACACTTTGAGAAAGATAAAACATACGACTTGGTAGCCACATACTCCGCACAATCCCGCCCGCACAAAAACGCGGCAACCGACGACAAATTTATCAAATACCCCCGCCCCCGATTACACATCGGAACCAACGCCGCACGCGATAAACGCATCAACGACGTAACATGAACTTGGATCATTTTAGCTTCCGTGTCGGCGTTGACATTAGGAAACGTCCCGTAATTTCCAAATCCGGCGTTGTTGACCATAAATTCCAAATTCTCCGCCGCCAATAACCGCTCCTCCAACCGCACCACTTCGTCCGGTTGAGACAAATCACAAACATACGGCTCAACCAAAATACCATAACACGACTCAAACTCACCCTTAATCTCACCAAGCAACTCCCCACGACGAGCCGCCAACAATAAATCATAACCCTCCGACGCAAGTTGCCGCGCAAATTCTTTGCCTAGTCCATCGCTTGCGCCGGTGATTGCGGCAAGCGGACGTTGCGGGGCGGGCGTGTTGTTCAAATTATTTTCGGACATTTTTTTGTTTAAGGTTTGTTCGCACTCGGGATGGCAACGAATCCGGTCGGGATGGCAATAATATTGATCGGGATGGCAATAATATTGATCGGGAGGGCAATAATATTGATCGGGAGGGCAATAATATTGATCGGGAAGGCAATAATTTTGATCAGGAGGGCAATAATATTGATCGGGAAGGCAATAATATTGATCGGGAAGGCAATAATATTGATCGGGAGAGCAATAATATTGATCGGGAGGGTAACGACTTCGATTGTGAGGACAATGACTTTGCCAACCTTACCCGCAACAAGCCGCCAAACCGGAACCAACCGCAACCGCAATAAAAATCACAACCAACTCCAACCCCGACACGACAAAATCCATACCATATTATATAGTGCGTTCTACGTGATTATTTGGAACATACACCCGACGATCAGGTGTTGACATGATGTTGCCAAATTTTGCGCAACGAATTCTAATCCGCCGCAAACATATTGCAATCAGACCAAGATAAAACATAACAACAGACCCCCCGCCGCAACAAATAGAAAATTCCTTATAAAAATCTTTTCCGATATTATTCTTTTTTTGATTACGCGCGGTACAATCATGCTAATCCGAAATTTGAGTGAGCGGCTTTTCGGTTTTGATTTCGGATTTCAAGGTTGCGGTATTGGGTCGCGGCTTTGATTTTAGCGATATTCGGGCATTCCGTTTTGCCGGAATCGCAATCGGTGAACCTTTAACCTTTAACCATATTCTTGCAATGAACTTTTCAGATACAACCATTCCACGCTTAACATCGTTTTACTTGGAGTATTTGCAACAGCACGACGTATCCTTCTTCGTTAAGAGCGTGGCGGCTTATTACAATCAGGCGACAGTGACACGCTTGGCGGGGTCTTGTCAAGTTGATACGCGTCGGGCGGCGGCGATGGCGTTGGGGTTTCTTGGTGATTATAGTTCAAATTCTGTTTTGGGAGAGTTATTGCGTGACGCGGATCGCAATGTCCGCTTGTTGGCGGAAAGCAGCATAAAAAACGTCTGGACAAGAGACGGCAACGAATCGCAACGTCACGAGCTGAGATCGGCAATGCGTAGTGTTGCGTCGCATGATTTCAGTGAGGCGGTTCGGATTACCAATAACTTGCTTGACGAATATCCCCTGTTCGCCGAAGCCCGAAATCAACGCGGCATCGCACTATTTGCACTAGGCAAATTTCACGATACGGTCAAAGATTGTGCAATTGTCCTCGACATCAACAAATACCACTTCGGCGCAGCAATCGGAATGGGTCACGCATACTTGCAAACAAATAAAAAAGAACTCGCCATCATCGCCTTCCAACAAGCCCTGAAAATAAACCCAAATCTTGAATCAATCAAAAAACACCTCAACAAAATATTACAAAACTTCTAAACAATAATAGAGGACAAAAAACAATAGTTATTCGTTGCGCTATTGCGGGGAAAAGATTCCGGTCAAGGCGACCGGTTGACGAACGGTTTATTTGACGCGGCTGACAAAGAAGTAGAAATCGCCGCGATATTTCCGGCGGACTTGAGCAGACATTACTTTATTTTTGTTCTCAAAAAGGAGCATCACAATGCCTTATTCAATACGGTTTGATAGTGATTCATTGAGTTTCCCTGCGTCTCATTTTATTACGTTTGGTGATCCGGAGAAGGTTGAGGCTTTGCATGGGCATAATTTCCGCGTGCGTGCGGAGGTGGCTGGACCGCTTTGTCGTTTGGGTTATGTTGTTGATTTTTTGCCTGCTTTTGGTGCTTTGAAAAAGATATGCGAAACGCTTTCGCACAAGATTCTCTTGCCCGGAAATCATCCGTACATAAAAATCCGCAACACCGATGACGCTGTCAACGTAATCCTGCCGCCGTTACGTTGGTCGTTTCCGGCGAGTGATACGCTCGTTCTCCCTTTGGTCAACAGCACAACAGAACTGCTTGCGGAGTATATTGCAAAAACATTTATCAAGATGCTGGAAGAATATTCTGCGTTCGAATTCAAAACATCCGAATACAAGTTACGGATAGAGTTGGAGGAGGCGCCTGGTATGTGGGGAGTTTATGAGTAGGTTTGGATTGTTTTTTGGTTTGCTTATTTATTTTTGGCGGCGGCTGACACGGATACCGGATTCGGTATGACAACATGTTGCGGGTGTGATGCCCGTGTTCCTTTAAGTTTGTGCAATATTGCGGATATTGGTTTGTTTGTGTTTTGCGATGTTGCGTTTATTCACAATTTTTTACTACTATAATTAGGGCTATGATTAGAACATTGACGGCTATTACGCGAGAAGTTGATGATGTTGAGTTAGCTGTTTCGGAGATTTTGGGGCAGCTTAATTTGGAGCAGAATTTGCTTAGGAACAGGGTTGGTATAATTCATTGTTCTACTGATTTTGTTGATTCTGGTGTTGTGGAATCGCTTAGTGGGGCGTTGCCGTTTAGGGTTGTTGGTATAACGACGCTTGGTAGTGCGGTGCATGATGAGATAGGAGAGATTGTTCTGACGGTGATGGTGTTGACTGGTGATGATGTTAATTTTGCGGTTGGTTTGACGGAGCCGATAACGTCGCGTGATGAGTCTGTGCTTCGTGATGCTTATGATGCGGCGGCGGTTAATTTGTCGGGCAAGCCGGTGCTTGCGATTAGTTATTTCCCTCTTTCGACGGCTGTGTTTGGTGCTGGTGGTGATTTTGTTGCGAGTACGTTGTCGGGTATTTCCGGCGGGGTTCCTGTGTTTGGAACAATGCCTGTTGACAATACGCATGATTTCCATGAGGCGAAAATACTGTGTGACGGCAATGCTTATTATGATCGTTTTGCGTTTATTTTGATTCAGGGAGAGAATATCAAGCCGCGATTTTATTTGACATCGATTTCGGATGAGGATATTCGCAAGGGGCGTGGGGTGGTGACGGACGCGCGTGGTAATTTGCTTTATTCTGTTGACAATATTCCTATACTGGAGTATCTCAAGGACACGTTGGGGATAGCTCTTGATGAGAGGGATCCGAGTTCGGTTCATATGATTCCGTTGTTGATGGATTTTGGTGATGGTGCGCCGCCGGTGGTTCGTGCGATGAACAGTTTCAATACTGACAATGTTGCGGTGTGTAGTGGGGAGTTGGTCAATGGAGTGAGTTTGTTGACGGGTCGTTTTAACAAGGGGATAGTTTTGAATACGACGAAAAAGATTTTGCAAAAGATATTGGAGGTTGAGGGTGGAGCGAGTGGTCTTTTGATTTATTCGTGTGCGGCGCGGTATTGGACGTTGGGGTTGGATTCGTTGGCGGAGCTTGAGATTATGCGTGATTCTCTTTTGGGTTCGTCTATTCCGTATCTTACGGGTTATTCTTGTGGAGAACTCTGCCCTGTCCAAAACCCAAGCGGCGAACTAACCAGCCGAATGCACAACTACACCTTCATCGCCTGCGCCTTTTAAAAAGTAGACAACCGGTAAGGTAGACAACCGGTAAGGCAGTCAACCGGTACGGTGGACAACCGGTAAGGTAGACAACCAGTAAGGTAGACAACCGGTAAGGTGGGCAACCGACCGCCGGGCGGTTGCGTCGCCGGTAAATCATTATCGCTCGCCGACAACGGGAGCGGAAAACGCATCGGTAAAACCAAAACGCCAAACGTCGGCGTAGCCGACAACAGCCGCGAAGCGGCGCGGACTGGAACGCGGGCGTCCCGCCCGCCTCTGTGTGCCATAGCACCAAAAAAGTCAGAACTGAACGCCAAAATGGGTTGGTGATCGTAAGGTGGGCAACCGACTGCCAGGCGGTTGCGTTTTCGGCGAGCGGAGCAAGCCGAAAACAGAGGGGGCGGAAAACGTGTTGATATACCAAATTGCCCAACATTTTTGGGGTTCCGTTAAAAATTTTTTTGTGCATTTACCCCCCCGTGGGGGGCGGCACGCCCGCGTTCCAGTCCGTTTCCGCTTCGCGGCGATATAACGAGGGCGTTGCCCTATCGTTATGGTATTTTGCCCTTTCAGGGTGTTGATGTCGCGTATTGATAAATGATACGAAGGGAAGCCCCACAAAATCCGAAATAATCAGTAAAATCCTAAAAATCATTAAAAATTTCCTAATCATTTTGATTGGAATAACCGATATTATTGTTTGCATAATTTTCGTGTTGGGTTATGTTTGGTGTTGTTTGTTTTTTTGGGGCAAGCGGGGGATTGAAGAGATGTTTAGGCGATTATTTTTGTTGGTGTTTTTTGGGTTATTGTTTTTTGGTTTTTGTGATTGTGCGGTGTTTGGGAATCCGCTTAAGAAGTTGTTTAAGCCGGAGGTTGAAGCCGATCCGAACAAGGTCTACACGCTTAGCGAGAACAATGGTCCTTGGTTGATATTGCTTTGTACTTTTCGTGGAGAACATGCGGAGTCGAAGGCGAATAAGTTGGTTTATGAGTTGCGTAAAAATTATAAATTTAAGGCATACGTTTTTGCCGGTGAGTTCAATCTTGATTTTAAAAAGGACATGAAGACGGATAAGAATTTGCGCAAATACAGCTCGCTTGACACCGCCGCCCCCAAAAGAATCAACTACATTAAGAACGGGAAGTTTGTTGAGTATGTTGTCTTGGTTGGTGATTATCAATCGCCTGATGAATTGCAAAAAGACCTTGAAAAGATTAGGAATACTTATCCCGCGTGTATGTTCGAGATGACCGGCAAAGAAGTACCGCGAGTAATTACAGAACAAGTGCCGCGTCCTTTTCCTATGCCGTTTGCGGTGCCGAATCCGTCGTTACCGGCCGGGTATATCGCACAGACAGGCAACAACTATAAATTTATCGCGCGGTTAAACGAGAAGCATCAGTTCTCGCTTCTGGATTGCCCGCGTAAATATACCGTACAAATTGCGACATTCACCGGCAAATCTTCTTTCAAACAAGAAGCGAATCTGCAATTTGAAAGCCAAAAAAGCCAAAACACAAAACTCTCTCAACTACAACTCGGCGAAATTGCAGCCGATAAATTGTGCAAAATTTTACGCGCACAAGGAATCGAGGCATACCAATTTCACGACCAATTTTCCAGCATCGTTACCGTCGGCGGATTCGATTATTACGAAATCCCAACCAAAGACAGCAACGTCAACTTAAGACCCGAAATTGTGCAGATAATGAACTACTTCAGAGGGCAGCCAAATAACATTTTTGCAAATCAACCAATGTCATACGAACCACGACGATTCAACGGAATCGAATGCGATCTACAACCAAAAGTAATAGAAATACCCGCAAAATTCAACACCGGCAAATGACTCTTACCGGTAATGTATATATTCCGTTAGAAATGTATCGCTCTGTCGAAAATGAAGCCCCCCACAGAATCTTCGCATTCCGAAGGAATGCAACCTCGTGACTTGCCCAATAGCGGCATTCCTACGGAATGCTGGTTTGTGTGGGAATATCATTTTCTACCAAGCGATGCAAACCTACGGTTTGCAAAACGATGATATTACATGGCTGCTAATGTTGTTTTTTTGTAAGAAAATATGGTTGTTATTAAGGTAGTTAATAAGGTTTGTTTTGATACAGCGTTGAAGTATTTCACTGATGTATGACTTTTACCGAAACCTATTCCGTAATACCGCACGCTGCTTCTTCGGTGTATACTAACGGCGAGTTTTGATACCAACGAATTTTATTGTACGTTGTATCGTGGAACAAAAACGCCGTCGCGCGGATTCAGTATATATGTCAATATGTCAATTCAAAATTTAAATAACGAACAATCAGTTCCGGTTTGTTGTTGCTCGGTGCGTAAGCCGTCGGGCGAGGAGAGTGATAGCCCAAAGGAGAGTCGTTTGTCGGCGTTTCTTGAATTGGTAGAGGTTCCGTTTCTTGTTTTATCGGGTTTGTCGCTTGTTTTTGCGTTCTTTCATTTGTTGCATGATGTGTTGCCGTTTGATGCGGCTTGGGTTGCGATTGTGGTTTCCGGCACGCCGTTTTTTGTCAACGCATTCCGGCATCTGTTTTTTGACCGTCGTATTACAGTTGACCTGCTGCTCACAACAGCTATCTTTGCAACAATCATTTCCGAATGGTTATTCGGTTCCGCCGGAGGTCATGGTCATTCGTACATTTTCGCAGGTGGAGAAGTTGCGTTTATTATGGCGTTGGGGCATTATCTTGAGGAGCGGACGGTTTCAAAAGCGCGTGCCGGAATTGAATCACTTTTGAAACTCGCGCCTAAAACGGCGCGGCGAATAAAACAAGAATTTGCCGAATCAAATAAAACCACAACAGACCAATTTGAACCCGACAACATAAATTTTGCCCAACAAAAAATCGACAATCCAAACAAGAATCCATCTCCGATTTCTCTTGATCCAATTTCCGGTGCATCTCAAAACGCGTCGTGTGAATGTGATTTAGCGTCGGTTGAGGATGTGATTCCTGTTGTGGATGTGTGTTGCGGTGATTTGCTTCGGGTTTTGCCTGGTGAGTCTGTGCCTGCGGATGGTGTTATTGTTACCGGCAATACGTCGATTGATCAGTCGTTGATAACGGGAGAATCACTTCCGGTTGATCTTGCTGTTGGTGATTCTGTTTTTGGCGGTACGGTCAATCGTTTCGGAACGTTTGTTATGCAGGCGACTCGTGTCGGCAAGGATGCGTCTATCTCAAATATGATCAGGTTGGTTCGCGAGGCGGAGCAGAAGAAGGCGAAGGTTGAGCGGCTTGCTGATAGTTGGGCATCGTTCCTTGTTCCGCTTGCGATTCTTACTGCGGTTGTTGTCGGGTTGACAAATTTTCTGTTCGGTTTTTTGACCGGCGCGGTCGATCCCAATTTGATATCGGAATCAGTGAGCCGTGCGGTAACGATATTGGTTGTGTTTTGCCCGTGTTCGTTGGTGTTAGCGACTCCCACCGCAATAATAGCGGCAATCGGCAACGCATCTCATTCGGGTATTTTGATTCGCAGCGGTGAGACGTTGGAGTCGCTTGCGGGAGTTGACGCGGCGGCATTTGACAAAACCGGTACTCTCACACAAGGCGAGCCGAAATTGAAGTCGGTTAATTTGTGTAACGATAAATATTCAGAGCGGGAACTCCTGCAATTTGCAGCGTCAGCCGAAACATTATCAGAACATCCTTTGGCAAAATGCGTCGTCAAATCCGCAGCTGACCGAGACATTCAGCCAAACATAACCGATGATTTTGAATTATTCAGAGGCGAAGGTATTCGGGCAAAATTGAACAAGGACGGCGAACAGTTGACAGTGGGCAACGAACGAATGCTATCGCGATTCAATATTTTGCCCAACGATGACTCAAAACAACTCGCGGAACAATGTTTTGCAAACGGCGAATCGGTGATATGGATAGCCAAAGAATCCGACGTGATAGGATTCTTGTCTGTTGCTGATGCGATTCGACCGGTATCGCGTGAGGTGGTTGAACATTTGCGGGGTGTGGGAATTGACATTGTGCTGTTGACCGGCGACAACGAGCGGGCGGCAAGAGGTATTGCAAGTGTTGCGGGAATTGATAACGTGCAAGCGGGGTTATTGCCGGAGGAAAAAGTTCGGTTTATTGAGGCGGAGGTAAAGCGGGGCAAGCGGATTGCGATGATTGGAGACGGATTAAACGATGCCCCCGCGTTGAAAACGGCAACTGTCGGAATCGCAATGGGCAAAGTTGGAAGCGATTTGACGATAAATGCCGCCGATGTAGTTCTCATGGGTGATGATATTTCAAAGTTACCGTTCCTGCTGAAACTTGCCAAAAAGACAAAAGCAAAAATCATCAGCAATATCTGGCTCTCAATGAGCATTAACTTTGTTGCGATAATTCTCGCGGCAACGGGCTATATTGGTCCTGTCATCGGCGCACTAGTCCACAACGCCGG
>JAISQS010000375.1 GCA_031274045.1 Planctomycetaceae bacterium
CCCCCCAAACCACCACTCCAATCAATCTCGCGCATTCTACAAATTCTCGCGCATTCTACAAATTTTCACAAACCTGATCAATACCAAAAAAAGATGTGTGGTATAGCAAGGGGCAAGCCCCCGTCGCTAACGCGACTTGTGTGGTATAACGAGGGCGTTGCCATACGCTATGATATTTTTGCCTTTCGGGGCGTTGATGCAACGTATTGATACAGTGTATTGATAAAAGACAAAGTAGAGACGCAATGCCTTGCGTCTCCACAAATCATTGCCTTGCATCTCTATAAATCATGGTGATTGCACTTGAAAAGGGAATTTTCAAGTGCAAAAAGTATAACAAGAAATAGTAGACGGCTTCCCGCCTTTTTTATGCAACTTTATCTGGGCTGTTAATAGAAGTGAAAGCATATATTGGAATAAGCCGCGTGAAACTCCAACTATACGTTTGAATTCCTCGTCCGACAATTTCGATATTAACGCGAAATACACGAAATATACTTTCGGCGGTCATAGAAGCGGCAAAGTGTTGTCGCTACGCAGACGTTTGGTGTTTTGGTTTCGCCAATGCGTTCGCCCCTTTTTTCAGACCGCAATGCTAAGCTCAAAAATTTCCCTTGCAAAAACAATTAAGAATAACCATATCGGTAGAAGAAGAACAAATAACATAACAACAACACGATAATAGAATTTATTTTTGAACGGGAACAATAACGCAATACAGTAAAATATAATACAAATTACAGATATATATGGCAAACTCATACACGATTCCCACTTCTCACTTGCCCCGCCAACTCGCGCCAAGTGAATTAAATAAATCGAGTACATCGTTAGCAAAAAAATTCCAATAAACAACAACATTCTAACGAAAATCAGCAATCTGAACATCAATAAACAAAATAAATTTTTACCCATATCACACCACAAAACGATTGTCAAAATCTATTTGTTTTCATCGTATACTTTTTACATTTGAAATTTCTCTTTCACAATTGCAATCAATATGATTTTTGTTACCGGTTATCGGTCTTTGTTGTTCAAAGATTTTTGCTGACATTAGCGCAACGAATATTTTTAGTGTATTTTTTTCTTTCCGATTCGTTTATCTAATTTATCTGCTTGTTGGTTTATTGTTGAGATTTTTTGGTGTATTGACTCTAGTTCGTCGCGGTAGATCATGATTTTGTTTGTTTCTTTTTCTATTTTCGCAAAGAACAATTCCATTGCGTCCAGTCGTTGCCAGCCGCTTGATGATTCGTTGATTTCTTTGTTCAAGCCCGCCCTAATCCGAAACATAAATAACCCAAGCAACATCGAACACCATATTATCAACCAGAAACACGAAATAATATAAAAATCCGCCCCCAGCATCTTGATATGCGGATCAAATAACGTGTCAACAAAGAAGTTTTTTGCAGGCCGCACCAACACAAACAACGCCATCACAACCAGAAGAATCTCATAGAAAAATCTACATCGCCATCTGTTGTTTTTTTGAGCCAGCCTGTCACAAATCGCCTCTAATTCTTGCGAGATGTCTACCACGTAAGCATTGCCCGCTTCGCGTGACTCATTACGTATATACTGCGGCTCACAATACTCCGTCGACATACGTGCGTCATTGGCAAATCCCGTCAAAATCAACGCCGCCTCCTTCAACCGATGCTCCTCCCAACTACTCCAAAAAACATTGTCCGCCGTCTTCTTTGACTTACGTTTTTTTGACCAATTTTTTATCGAACGAAATCCAGTGTACGTTCCCCATATTGCAAGTTGTACAGGCGATCTTGCCCTCAACAACAACGCCCCCGAAAAAAGCCAGCCAATTCCTTGATACGTTCTCAATACCAACGAAAACGGACTATAACCCCATTGCGACGCAACACGACCAACCAAACGCGACTCCCAAAGCCTACGATCACGAATCAACTCCTCCCGCATCTTCTCCGCCATACGCTCTCCCAACCTACGACGCTCCTCCGAAATCCGCTCACGCAGCCGATCAACCGAAATCCACTGCTCAGAAATCTCCTCACGACAAGAATTGACAACCGATTCCGCAAGAGCAAAATAATTCGCTTGCCTAATCCGTAACGCCGCCTCCTCATTCAAATCAACCGTAAGCAATTGACGCAACTCCTCAAACTCCTTCGGCAATCGACTCCCCTCTTGCTGCGCCCTGAACGCCGCAACCGAATCAACAAAAAATATACGACCCGTCTCATAATCACGCTCAAGAAGATTACGCCAATCATCTCGAATATCACGATCACGATCAGCATGAGTTTGAACAAAAACCAAACGTAACCCAGACGACGCACTCGAAAGTTCATCCAAAACACTACGGCTACGATACTTCTGCTGCGTTGCCGTAACTATCAACAAATCACAAATCGGTAATATTGAACGCAACCGCGCAAGATTCGTCGCACGCAACTCCTCATTCTCCGTCGTGTCAGGATCAGGACAATCAATTATCGCCATCAACTCCAACGCAGAATTATCACAACGAACCACCTCAATCCCAGTCAAATCTATACCAACAGAACCATCACCAACACGATCCGTCACCTCCCTATCAAAAGCATTTTTTGAATCACGCTCCACCCCCCACGACCCGACATCCACCGAACTATGAACAATCAAAACCGGTTGAGCCGTAGTCGGACGCTCCACCCCATCACGGACAATTTTCTCGCCAAGTAATGCGTTGATCAAAGAACTCTTGCCCGTTCCGGTGCCGCCAAGAATTGCCACTATCAAAGGCATACCAAGACGCTTCTCAATAGAATCAGTCCGGTAAAGAAACCGCCTAACCGTCTCTCCACAACTATCCGCCGCATCCCAAACCGGCGATGTTTCAGACCACTTACGCAAACGATCACTAATCGTTTCCTGTCTGTTCCATTGGGTCAATTGTAATGAATCCATGTTTAAGGCTTGTAGTCTAAAAAAAGTTCCACGTATCAGAACCCGAAAGGGTCAATATCACAGCGCAGGACAACGCCACTCGTTATACCACACAAGTCTTTTTTGCGTTGGTGATCGTAAGGTGGGCAACCGACCGCCGGACTTTCTTGGTGAATAGCGTCGGCGTACTCGCCGACAGCGGGGGCGGAATACGTATCGATATACCAAACCACCAACGTCGGCGACAGCCGACAATTGCCGCGAAGCGGCGGCGGACTGGAACGCGGGTGTCCCGCCCGCCTCTGTGCATTAGGAAACCAAACGAGTTTGAACTGAACGCCAAGATGTGTTGGTAAACGTAAGGTGGGTAACCGACCGCCGGGCTTTCTTGGTGAATAGCGTCGGCGTACTCGCCGACAACTGGATCGCCAACACACACCGGACTTTCTATCGTCCAAAACCAAGATGCCCAAAACGTAGGGCGTTTTGGTTTTTCCGGTGCGTCTTGGCGATCCCGCTGTCGGCTTGCGATAATGATTCGCTGGCGACGCAACCGCCCAGCGGTCGGTTGCCCACCTTACGTTGCCGATGCGTTTTGGCGATCCACTGTTTTCGGCTTGCTCCGCTCGCCGAAAACGTAACCGCCCAGCGGTCGGTTACCCACCTTACGTTGCCATCTGGCAGTCGGTTACCCATCTTACATTTTGCCGACACGTTTTGGTGTTCAGTTCCAACCGGTCGAGTGCAAGCGAAAATGGCGCGTTTGTGATTGATCGCAAGCAAGATGCTTGCGTTACATTTAGTCTGCGAATATCCTTAAAATCTGCGTTATCTGCGCGCTAAAACATCACGGGCTACTAAGGTTGTTTTTGTAAAAAAATAAGGTTGTAAATAAGGTTTGTTTTACTACCGCGTTGACAATTTTCACTGATAACAAATCACCATGAATTGTTGACAATTTTTAGACACTCA
>JAISQS010000232.1 GCA_031274045.1 Planctomycetaceae bacterium
AGTTTTAATATAATCCTTACAGAAAACTCACTACTAAAAACTTCCGTTATTGTTGATATTATTGGGGCGTTGCCCCGAGTGGTGTTTGTGAATCCCTTTCGTAGGGCGTTGCCCTACGCTATAAGCTTGTTGCCCTTTCAGGGCGTTGATACAGCGAATAAAAGATACAATGTAACACCCCCACAAAATCCGAAATAATCAGAAAAAAATACCATGAAAATGAAAGCAACAGATATTATTCACGAAAATAAAACAGAATTAAATATTATTCAGGAAAATTTGAGTTTTTCGTACTTACATGCCGTCTCGTCGCGTGCTGGCGGAAGCTGTATTGAAGTCGGTCGCAATTCCGATAATAATGGAGTTGATGCCCATTTAAAATTCTTTGGCAAATTTTCTGACAAGAAAAATAGCTTAACTCAAATAGACATCAATGTCCAACTTAAATCAAAACGTCATAAACTTATTATTGCTGACAATAAAATCAGTTTTCCTTTATCTGTTGAGCAGTATAACAAGTACATACGTAAATCAACCACACCCTTTTTATTTGTACTATTTCACGTGTCTGACGATGTTCAACAATGGCTCACGCTATCGACTGACGAATTGATTTTGCGAAAATGTGCGTATTGGACTGGTTTATATGGTGCATCTGCTCGCAGCGGACAAAAAACAACGCTTCACATTCCAAAAAAAAATATTTTGTCGGTTGAGCAACTAAAAAATATTGTGAGAAAAATATCAGAAGGAGAGAAGTTAAATTATGAATAATGAAATTTTACTTAATCTTATTAAAAAGATAAAACCGCATAACGCTAAAAAGTATCTTAGTGCGAAAGGTTGGAAGGAAGTCAAAGATTCTCCTCGCAAAGATACTTATCTTTTTGCACATCCGGCGTACAAATACAAGCAAATAATCATTCCCCAAGAAGATGATTATGAACTTTACGCGTCTGATATGTTTATTGCGGTTCAACGGCTTCAGGAGATAGAAAAACGGGAGATCACGTCCATAATCACACAGCTTACAAATCCCGATATAGACATATTGCGTTATCGGATTCAATCGCAAAAAGCAGAGGCGGGTTCGTTATCGCTGAATGTTGTTAACAAATTTATCAACAGTGTTATTGATTCGTTACGTGCCGCCGTTTGCGACAACTTGTACCCACAGACTACGCACCACTCAGAAATGAGTAATAAATCTATTTCACAAATCCTCGAACATGCCCAATTCGGACAGACCGAACACGGAAGTTTTGTCGTTAAGGTTTTTGCACCTTTGGATATTGGCGATGAATACAAAACAATAAGGAAGGGTATAGTTCATTTATTTAAAAGTACGAAAACGTTGGTTGATGCCATCGAAGCAAATTCTATACCATCTTTCATCAATCAGATACAGAAAAAAACGCTATTTAGTGACAATCTTGTGTCGGCATTGATTGATATGCAGATATGGGATGATGCGGCGGTTGAGTTATCAACCGAATGGTCTCCTATTTTGCCAGAGAAAAATATACCATCCAAAATAATGATACCTGCGGAATATTTCAGAGATATTGAGAAAATAAACCAAGTAATTACGTTATCGCCAAAAATATTGACAAATGAAGATCATACGGTTAACAAACACAAACATAAACATATATTGACCGACCAAGTATCAGAAGCCCAGTTATTAACGCTTGAGCTTCGTTGATTGATGATTGCAGATTTGAGGCAAATCTTCAATCTTCAATTTTTAATATAGTTTGGATTTTTTATATTTTTATGTTGTAGAATTAAGCAATTTTGTTTTGCGTATTCGGCTTGGACTAAGGCAACCTCGCAGGTGTTGTTTTTGTCCAAGCCATGCTCAAAACTATAACGATTTAAGCTATCAATAAGAAACAATAAAAGAACCAACCGGATTACGTTCGCCGTTTTGTATGCGTGTAGCGGATCGTGTTGCGGATTAGGTTTTTTTCAGATACCGTCTATAATTTGGGTAGAGAAAAACCAGTGTGTATTTGTGTGGTGTTTATGGTTGTGTGTTTATTGAATAAATTTTGGGTGGACAGGTGAATAGTAGAGGGATGCGCGGTAATTATGTTGGAGTGGTTGGGTTGGGGATGATGGGTGTTGCGATAGCGGCGGCGCATTTGCGGGTGGGAGTGCCGGTTTTATTGTACGATATATCGTCTTCGATACTTGACAGTGTTTTGGAGCGGATTGAGGTTGAGCTTAATTCGCAAGGTTTAACGCTGGACGCGAGTTTAGTCGTGTGTACGAATCAACTCGCGGATATTGCCAAATTGCCGGTGATAATTGAGACTGTTACGGAGAAGTTGCGGGTCAAGCAACGTTTGTACAGTGAGTTGCAAAAGGAATCTGCCGAATTGGGCGTGGAGTCTTTGATTTTCTCAAACACGTCAACAATTTCGATAACGAAATTGGCGGAAATATTTGATGTAGGTTGGCGTTCTCGTTTTTGCGGGTTACATTTTTTTCATCCTGTTCGGCAACGTTCTTTGGTAGAAATTATTGCGGGCAAAGACACGGTCAAATCGACTATTGAAGCCGCGAAACAACACGCGTACCGGATTGAGAAGCAGCCGATAGAGGTCAAAGATTGCCCGGGTTTTTTGGTCAACAGGATTTTGCATGGTTATCTTTCGGCGGCGTTGGAGTTATTTGAGTCGGGTGTGGCGATTAGCCGTATTGAGCAAGCTGCCGTTAAATTTGGGATGAAGATGGGCCCATTTAGAATCATGGATGAAATCGGGTTGGATGTAGTTTTGCAAGCAGGTTGGGTTTTGCAAAAGGCGTTCCCAAACCGCGTCTCAAATTCGCCAACTCTGCTAAAATTAGTCGAAGCAAGATCACTAGGACGAAAAACCGGACGCGGATTCATGACATACAAATCAAAAAACGCATGGAACGAAATGGACAACGAAATCGGAAACGAAGGTAACGACAGAATAAATCCAGACATCGAGAATTACCAATCACTCATCAACATAAACAACGAAATATCTGACAACCAAATTATAAAACGCTTGTTGGAAAAAATGCGGGCGGAAGCAATAGATTGTTACGAAGACGGAGTGATAGACAACATCGCAATCGCAGACATCGCATCAATCCAAGCACTAGGTTTCCCGGAATCCATCGGCGGCATCACACAATATAAATTCGATTAAATAATATTTCCTGATTATTTCGGATTTTGTGGGGGTGTTACATTGTATCTTTTATTCGCAGTATCAACGCCCTGAAAGGGCAACAAGCTCATAGCGTAGGGCAACGCCCTACGAAAGAGATTCA
>JAISQS010000247.1 GCA_031274045.1 Planctomycetaceae bacterium
TTTTAAGATGTTTTTCTTCTTGAGAATACGAAACAAACAAAATATACGAAACATAACGAAATAAATTTTTAACGCTAAACACGCTAAAAAACGAAATTCGCGAAAGTGATTTTAAAAGTGTGTTTATTTTTAGTGTTTATTAAATTTTAGCGCATTTTGTATTTTCGTGTATTTCGCGTTAAAAATAGTTTTTAGAAATTAATTTTCGTTTATTCCGTATTTTTCGTATGGTTCGTATTCTCAAAAAGATGTGTGGTATAACGAGGTGTCCCGCCCGCGTTCCAGTCCTCGCCGCTTTCGTGGCAAATGTTGTTGGCTGCGTCGATGTTTGGTGTGTTGTGAACCGGTATTTAGTTCCATTTTGCGGTGGCTAATCTTTCGTTGTATGCTTTGATGATTTCGTTGTGCCGCAACATGCAGACTAGTTTGTTTGGTTGGTTGGGGTCAACAACGGGAATTTCGGTGATTGAGAGTAGGGTGCAGATTCTTAGTGCTTGGTAGAGGTTATCGTTTGGGGTGACGTATTTGATGTCGGATTGCATTAGGCTGATGGCGTTGATTGAGTCCCATTTTTGTCTGTTGCGGAATTCTGACCATACATCGCTTGCTTGTATGACTCCGATTAGTTGTTGATTTTCGTCTACTACCGGAAAGAGTGTGTCGGGAAGCGGCGAAATTAACTTGACAATTTCAGGAATAGTCGCGTTTGCCGGAATTATTACGTCTGTCAAATCGCTTTTTTCTTTGCCCAAAAAAGTGTCGCGAACAGTTATTACTTGCAGCAGGTCTATGGAGTAGTTGCCAAAATGAGTCTCGCTGTCGATAGTTGTCAAGACTTGTTCTTCATACAGCGACGTACTCGACGACAAGAGAGACATGACGGCAAGATTGACGGCGAGCAAAATGAGTAATATTGTGTAATTCAATTCCGCGATGCCGGTAATTTCGCAGACAATTACCGCCGCCGCGAAAGGGACTTTGCTCACACCCGCACAAAACGCCGCCATGCCAACCAACACACAAAGCCGCAAATCAGGCACCCAACCGGATAACCCAACAAAAGAAAATACCACCTCCGAAAACGAACAAAAAACAAAACCAAGCATTCCGCCAATAAAAAGAGACGGAACAAATAAACCGCCGCTGCCGCCGGAAGAAACCGTAAACGCAGTTGCGAGCATTTTGGGAATAATCAACGCGATTACAATATAAAAAGGTAATTTGAGTTCGATAAGTTGATTTAACCACGCATGACCGCCGCCCCAAACTTGCGGATAAACCAAAACAACCAAACCAAACAATAAACCGCCAACAGCAGGCTTAAAAAATTCCGGCAAAACAAGCCGCCGAAAAATACGATTGCGAACCTCCAAAACCAAACGGACAAAAAACAGACAAAATACCGCCAAAACAGGAACAAAAAGCAATAACACAACCGCATTGCCGCAATTCTCCAAACCCATCGACTCCGTAAACGCAAATAAACGGACATCACCATGAATCAAATAAAACACAGAATAACCCGTCGCCGACGCAATAAGACAAGGTATCATCGCAGCGAATTCCATTGCCGTACTCGCGTATAAAATTTCTATAACGTAAATTGCCGCACCGATAGGAATCTGAAAAATTGCCCCAAGACCACCCGCCGCTCCCGCAAGCAAAAGTATCCGCCGATCACGAACATTCAACCGTAACCATTGAGCAAACGAACTCGCAATACCACCCCCAAGCAACATCGCCACACATTCATAACCGGCAGACCCGCCCGAACCAAGCGTAAATATACCGGCAATAGATTTGACAATAGGTAAACGATTCCGAATCCTGCCGCCGCGAAAATGAAATGTACGAATAACATTGTCCGTCCCCTCACCACTCGCCTCCGGCGCAAACGTCCAAACAATAAACCCGCAAACAAGACCGCCAAACATCGGAATCAAAATCAAAAGAACCCAATATCGCGGCAAAATAAATCCCCAAAAATTATCTTGACGAGCGGCATTCTCAAAAGCTGTCCCCGCAGCCGGTCCGGTTGTTGCGGTGTATTCATTGGGTTGGGGCAAATTTATTCCGGTTGCCGAATAGAAGCCGTTGGTTGCATTATAAGTAAACAAAAAAACCGAATAAAAAACCGCCGCCGCCAACCCCGCCAAAAATCCAACAACAACCGAATAAACCAATATCCGACCCGAATTACTCCAATCAAACCGAAATTGTAAACGGCTAAAAAAATTCTTCTGCTTATCGTAATAATGTTGTTGTTCCATTTGGGATTCTGTTTTTTTGATATGAATGATTTGATTTAATTTGATTTAATTTGACTACACACAACGTACCGCAAAACTCTGTAATAACGATTGCGTTTCGTTGTGACTGCTAACAAATAGACTTATTCCGAAACAAAAAAATTTGTGCAATTGTCCTTCTGTGCGACGGAGGGTTTGTCATTGTTATACCACACAAGTTGCGTTAGCAACGGGGGGGCTTATTCTCGTCTCCCATTGGAGCGGTTAATGCGCGGGTGATCGTAAGGTGATCGTGTTTGGAGATCGTAAGGTAGGCAACCGACCGCCGGGCTTTCTTGGTGAATAGCGTTGCCAATAAATCATTATCGCTCGCCGACAACGGGATCGGATTACGTATCGATATACCAAACCACCAACATCGGCAACAGCCGACAATTGCCGCGAAGCGGCGTGGACTGGAACGCGGGCGTCCCGCCCGCCTCTGTGCATTAGGAAACCGAACGAGTTCGGAAGGAACGCCAAGACGGGTTGGCAAATGTAAGGTGGGTAACCGACCGCCGAGCGGTTACGTCGCCAGTGAATCATTATCGCTCGCCGACCAATGGATCGCCAAAACGCATCGGCAAAACCAACACGCCCCAACGGGGCAAAAAGCCCATAGCACAGGGCAACGCCCTGTGAAAAATCGCCCCCAATAACCCCCCGCCCTGAAAGGGCAAAAGCCAAAATAGGATTCTGAACAAGCATCGTCAACGTAAGGTGGGAAACCAGTTTTGGCGTTCAGTTCAAACTTGTTCGGTTCTATTACGCACAGAGGCGGGCGGGATGCCCACGTTCCAGTCCGCGCCGCTTCGCGGCAATTGTCGGCTACGCCGACGGGATCGCCAACACGCACCGGAATTTCTATCGTCCAAAACTAAAAAACGCTGATGTTGTAGGGGCGAGGCTTGCCCTCGTCCCCAAAAGGTGCATGAAATGTATTGGAATTTCTACGACAAAAAACCTCATTTCCACCTAATTTTTCCAACAAAACAACCTCAGTAGCAACGGAATATCATATATCCCGCAAACTTTAGTACCTCATTAAAAACAAAGAAAAATGAAGAAAAAATAATGAGGTAATGAGGTTTTGTGTTTGGGGCAACTCATTGGCTACTGAGGTTGTTTTGTTAAGAAAATTAGGTAGATATGAGGTTAAGAACAGTATTCGCCCATTTGTTAAAATCTTGTTGTTGGTCATAACAACATTTGGGCGTTTTAGTGAATCAACACGTTTTGGCGATGCTTTAGTTGAGCAATTGGTTGGGGAGTCGGATTGGGGGCGGGATAGGGAAATCTATCCGCCTACTCTACCACAGCAAAATTTTGAATTTATTTTTTAAACGCTGAAGTCGCGGAAAGGGCGGAAATTTTTTTTGAAGTTCACATTCCGCATTTTCCGTACTTCCGCGCTTTCCGCGTTAAAAATATTTCTAAAATATTTAAAATTTGTACAAAGACACCTTGCGTTTTTTTGCAAGTTAGAATATCATTCGCGGCAACTCGCTGTGTTAGTGAGTTTAGTCGTGATGAGTTTAATGTTGTCCGTATGACAAATTTTACTTGTCTGTTTACGTCAGTGATTTATCGTTACAAAAAATGATAGTCTTGCCCAAAAGAGGCACGCGGATTTTTTGATGAAGATAAATTATTTAACATTTATTACATTTGTTCAAAATGTAACAACAAAAAATTTGGGAGAAAAATCATGAAAAAGACAAATTCGATTTCGGTTTTTAACGAAATTTCGCTTAATTTTAAGGGCGAAATGCACAATGTTAAAATAGGCAGGGGGGGGGGGGCTACGGAGTCAGAGTAGAATTTTTTGTGAGAATAAATTTTACAATTCTGTTGGCTCTTCCAAAAAACATCTTCCGTTTTTTGGTTTTACTCTTGTTGAGCTTCTGGTGGTGATAGCGATTATCGGTGTATTGATCGCACTTCTTTTGCCCGCTGTTCAAGCGGCACGTGAATCCGCAAGACGAATGCAATGCAGCAACAACCTCAAACAATTCGGATTGGCAATTCACAATTTCCTCGATACACAAAACGGACTCCCGCCCGCTGCCGCCGGTGAACCGCGAAATAACACTAACGATGGATGCTATGGACCTTCGTTTTTCACGTTGTTGTTCCCGTATATGGAACAGCAACCGCTTTACGATGCTTTATGTTCATTCGATACCACGAGTGGAAATATTGCCGGATTTAACTACGACAAGGCTTGGTGGGATGGTTTGCCGACATCGAAACCCGGTCTGCAAGGACAGCTTGGTTCGGTTTCTATTTTCCGTTGTCCAACACGCCGTAGCGGTGGCGGTCCTTGCCTTAATAAGAGCACTAGCACTACTGAATTCAACAGTGGACCTGCATGCGATTATGCGATCCCTATTTATCTCTTGGGTAACGCTTGGTGGGAATGGCCTAGCATCAAGTATGGCGGTTATAGTTACGACATTCCGGCTAACTATAGAGGTCCCATCCGTGTTGCTGAATATATTTCTAACACAGATAGACGTAGCTGGATTCCACGTGACGGAATGGCATACTGGTCTGATGGAACAACCAATCAAATTGTTCTTGGTGAAAAGCACATTCCGCGCAACCGGCTTGGAAACGGAAATTTGGCAGATAACCAGGTAATCGCCGTTGGTACGGAAACCAGAGCATCTATCGGACGTGGTTGGCAACGTGACAGCGGCAACGGTGCTACCGGTGGTCCAAAACCAATCGCACGCGGTCCCAATGATTACACCGCCGATGCCGATAACCCACAAAACAGGTACGCCTTCGGTAGTTGGCATCCGGGTACGTGTTTATTTTTATTGGGTGACGGTTCAACGCAGAATATTTCTGTGACAATACCAACAAACATTCTCCATGCTTTCATCCAAGTTGATGACGGTGTCGCTGCCTCGTTGCCGTGAATTTGATAACATATTCGTTTAACAAATTTGCCATCACCATCAAAACGCTGGCGAAGGTAAAACGTATTTTTAACCCAAATAAAACAAAATGAAAAAAACATTTTATATTTTTTTGTTGCTACTCATTTTCGTCGCTGGTTGTTCAAGCAGCAAGGTTGGATTGAGTGGTAAAGTAACATTTACGGATGGTACGCCGTTGACTGT
>JAISQS010000616.1 GCA_031274045.1 Planctomycetaceae bacterium
AACTCAACCTTATTACAATAAAATTCCCAACGCCCCAACGGGGCAATATAATCCAGCCCACCGCAACGCGGTGGGACTTGGGAGTTATTTAATATCCAACGCCCTGAAAGGGCAATATAAAATAAATTGTAGGGTATGTTGCCCTTTCAGGGCGATGGATATTGGAAAAAATCGTACCCGCCGCGTTGCGGCGGGCTGGGGTATGTTGCCCCTTGCGGGGCGATCCGAAACACAAAATCCGAAATAGTCAGGAAAATTATTTACCACAATTGCAGTTTTTCCAGAAAAAATATTTCGCTGATATATTACAATTTTTGTATGATTGATGTTTGTGAAATAACTATTTTTTAAGAGTCAACAATATATTTGATGAAAGTTATGAAAGAAGTTATGAATGTATTTGTTACGGGGAGTACAGGTTTTATTGGGCGCAAGTTGACGGAGCGGTTGGTGCAACTTGGATATTTTGTTCGTGGTCTTGCGCGTCGGGTGGAGGGTTTGCCGACTGTGGATGGTGTTGAGTATGTGTGTGGAGATGTGACGGATATTGGGTCTCTTCGTCGTGGTATGTCCGGTTGTCGGTATGTTTTTCATCTTGCGGCTTATGCTAATGGCTGGGCAAGAAATTCTACGACATACAACAACATCAACATAACCGGCACAAAAAATGTTTTCTCTGTCGCAAAGGAATTTTCTGTGGAACGTCTTGTTTGGACTTCGACAATTGTTACGTTGGGACCGACGCCGGAGGGGGTGATTGGCGATGAAAGTATGCCGCGAATAACGGACAAATTTCTCACAGAATACGAGAGATCAAAAACAGAAATGGAACAAGAGGCGATGCGTTGGATTGCGGAAGGGTTGCCACTTGTGATAGTTAATCCGACGCGGGTTTATGGACCGGGTTTATTGTCCGAATCGAACACGGTCACGCAATTGATTTCAATGTTCCGTAGAGGGCGGATGCCGGTGCTTCTAAATTATGGGCGGAATGTCGGTAATTATGTGTTTGTTGATGATGTTGTGTGTGGACTTATTTTGGCGTTGGAGCGGGGGCGGATTGGGGAGCGGTATATTTTGGGTGGTGAGAATGTTTCGTTGAAGGGATTTTTTGAAACGATAAATAAAATCGATAACAAAAAACGCTATCAAAGAGAAATATATTGTTACACGCCTCTTTTGTTAGCGTATATTTTCGAGTGGAATGCAAAGTTATTTGGTATTTATCCGTTGTTTACTCCGGGCTGGATAAGAACGTTTTTAGTTGATTGGGCTTATTCGTCAAAAAAAGCAGAATCGGAACTAGGCTACAAAATAACATCACTGGAAAACGGCATACGCAAAACCTGCAAATGGCTGGACGAAAATAAGACACACGATTAAGTCCCCCAACGTGATTATTCCCAACGCTGAAATCGCGGAAAAACGGAAGGGACGGAAATTTAAAAAAAATTCGTATTCCGCATTTTCCGTCTTTCCGCGCTTTCCGCGTTAAAAAAAATTTAACATTTGGGCAAAGACATTTTGCACTTGACCTTAGCATGTACGGGTTTGTTTTGTAAATTTTTATGGTAAGGATCATTATTTATTTGGTGTTGTTGTTTATTGTTCCAATATGGGCTACGGTGGACGTATGTATGGAAATAGAAAAACCGGTTTTTTGGGGGTTGAATTATGTTGGAATGTGTGTGGTCTTGCGGCATAGTTTAATATTGTACATATTTCCAAAAGAGGCTTTTTATATTGACTTCCAATTTGCCAATGAAAAATTTACCCCAATATCAGCAAGTATAGCCCCGATTCATAGTAAAATCATTGATAAATGTGTGGTCATTGCATCATTGGGTGGTATGTTTATTGGTTTGATAATATTTGTAGTTTATGCAATCTGAGTTCTAATGTCGATGAAATTCATATATTTTTAGTTATGATTATCAGAAAAACAATTTATTTAGCATTGGTATTTTTAATTTCATTGATGTCAGTTTGGCTAGTAAAGATCGAAATAGAAAAACCTCTAATTTTTACAATTTGTTATCCCGGATTGGTTATAACAATTCAATCATTATTAAGACGTTATCTTTTTCCACAAGACCGGTTTGACCCTTATAATCCTTTTGGCTGCGTAACAGAAGTCTGGACAGAATCATTTAACAATTATCTGCGTATTGTAACATTCATCACCATTGTTCTTGGTATGGTGATATTGATTTATAATTTGTTGCGCAATTGATCATCGGGCGTGTGAGAGCAATATCGGCATAATTATTTTTGAATCAAGCAATCAATATAGGTAAATTTGTAACGATAATGAAACGCGACGGAATGAAAGAGAAACTTAAAATGGTTGATCTCGCTTGGAACGATCTGACAAAGGCTACTTTTTAACGCTGAAATCGCGGAAAAACGGAAGGGGCGGAAATTTTTAAAAAATTCGTATTCCGCATTTTCCGTCTTTCCGCGCTTTCCGCGTTAAAAAAAATTTAACATTTGGGCAAACATGTCTTGCCATTTTATTTTAGCAACAATTCCTTATTCGGTCCATCGCCAAGCCACAATTCCAAGAGACCGCCTTTGGAAAAATCGCTGTGATTCAGGATGATGTTGTTGTGCGGATTATTGTTCAAATTGATCTTTTGGATATAACAATTTTTGGCGGAGTTATTGTTGACTTTGATCCGAAATTCTTTTCCGTTGCAATAATTCGGATTGAGCTTGATTGTGATTTCGTCAAAGATTGGGCTTGTTATTTCGTATGTTGGATTTTTTGAGCAAGTGCCTTGCAAACTGAACAAGCCTATCGCCATCAGTGCGCTTATTCCGCCCATTTGTCCTTGATCTTCGTCGTGTCCGCCGTAGCCGTGATTGGGTGTTGTCGCGCCGTAGGCTTGTGACTGAACCCGCCGCACCCAATACTGACTCAACCATGCCTTGCCCGCATAATTAAAAACGTGTGCATTGGAACATCCGGGCTGATTCGCATAGCTGACATGACCGCCGCCATACCCGAAGACAAAATCATCCTTCGCCGCTTGCTCAAAAGCATAATTTAATTTATCGCACAAAATATCATTGCCCCCCATCAACTCCGATAAACGCGGAATCGCATGGGAAATCGACCACGTCGCCTGCCACGAATTCGCCTCAACCCAACCACGACCGCTCAACGGATCCGTATGCGTCCATTGACCCGCCGCGTCTTTTGTGAAAATCATTTTCTTGTCCGCATGAAACAATTTCTCCCAACCTTGTGAACGCTTGAGATAATAATCGGCATCGTCCGTCTTGCCCAACTTCTCCGCCATCTGCGACAACGCCCAATCCTGAAACGCAATCTCCAACGTATAACCGGCATTGCCCGCAAAATATCCGTTCTTGATATAGAATTCAATCTCATTCTTGCCCCCGATCATTCCGCCCGGCTTGTGATTTTTGACCATCTCGGCATACGCCTTGTCAACATCAATTTTTGTCAACATCCCTTTTTGAAATGCGCACGTAATCAGATTTGTTGCCGGACAACCCGACATGATATAAGAGTAACCGCCCGCATTCGGACCTCGCGGCAACAGCCCGCCATTCTCCGAATACTGCACTAAACAAGCCGCAAAATCATCCAACACCTCCGACCACGCAAGACCCCAAAGCGTGTTCAAATTCCATTGCGTAAGCCAGAACGCATCGGAGTTATACATGTGAAATTTCGGCTTGCCCGACGCATCCTTCGGCAACGTTCTGACAATTAAACGCGCATTCAAAGTCCGGCTTCCTGATCGCTGACCTTGCGTGTAATCAGGATAGTCGCCGGAGACATCGTCCAATTTGTGCCGCCCAAGAAGCACATGCCACAAGTCCGTGTAAAATTTTATCTGTTGCTCATTTGTACCACCCTTCACATCAATTCGCCCCAGCCATTCGTTCCATTCTTTTTTGGCATCTTCACGAACCGCGTCGAAATCCCAATGTCCGCATTCGGCATCCATGTTCTTTCGGGCATTCTCAATATTCGTGTACGAAACGGCACATTTGACTTTAATTTCGTCGCCTTTTTTAACGTGATAAACCGCGTTTACGCCAGCGGTCGGCGAATCGGAATAGTGACTCGCAGGACGCTTTGTCAAAGCATTCGTACTCGCAAACTCGCTTATATTTTGCGCAACGATATTGTCGTTCCAACTGCTCAACGCCTCAAACGGCTTGTCGAAACGTATGACAAAAAAGATTCGCACGTTATCCGGTCCGCCCCAAAGTCTGCCGGTCGTGTTGACGGAACCTTCGATTTCGGTGTTGCTTATTTTGGTGACTTTTGCGCTGTTCATTGTGATTGTTGAGAGGTATCCGCCTAAACTTATTAAGATGTTGGACAAAGTCTCTTCGGTGAATTTGAACTTATAGAAACTTACTCTGTCCGTGCAAGTCTGCTCAACCCAAATTTTGTAATCATTCAAAAAAAGCCGATGATAACCGGGCTGAACAATTTCGCCGTCGTGAGAGAATTTTGACTTCCAACCTTGCTCGCCTTGTGAGGGATTTATTGAGCCGGTTGTCGGCATAAGATTTATTCCGGCAAGCATCCAACCGTGTACTTGCGGGAAGCCGAGAATTTCGGTGGAGTTGTAATTGTAACCGCCTCCGCCCTGATTTTTGTTGCGAGTCAACGGGGCAGCACTAATCATTCCAAACGGACGACTGCCGGTAACAAAGAAAAAATACCGCCCACGCGCCGTCTCAATATAAGGATCAACCCGCGAAACATAATCAACAGACTCCGACACCAAAGGATAAACCTCAACCTCCGATAACCCCAAATTCCCACCATCACCATCCGTCACAAGAAAACGAATCCACTTTGTTTTCTTGGCGGGAAAATCGACCGTTTTTGCTGTTCCGTCGTTTGGAATTGTCGTAACGTAAATTTTGCTGCCGTCATCAAATTGCAATGTTCCGCCGGCGGTGTGGCTTTGATATTTTGCCCTGTCGTAGAGAATGACGCGGTTGATATTCTGCGGCGTGTCCCATTCTAAACGCACCCAAGGATAACCTTGAATTTCACCATGCCACGCCACCGAACTCGACGAAGCCCACTCACCAATACCATCAATACCAATAACACCATCAATCACATTACTTGCATCTTTGCCCGACGACGCAGTAACTTTCGCATGAGGCGCAATATTGCAAGCTCCGGCAAAAACTCCTTGCAAAAATACACCAAACAAAAACAAAAATACAACTCCACACAACACCCAATTAAAACATCTAAATTTTTTCATAATTCTCATCTTTTTCAAAAATAGTTTTGGAAATTTTGCACAGGAAGGTAATGGACTTGTCATACCACACATCTTTTAAAATGCTTTTTTTGAGAATAGTAGAGTAGGCGGGTAGTTTTGGCTATCCCGCCCCTCTTCCCACCGGACATGTAGATTTCCCCCATCCGGCGGTCATTGATGCACTCACCTCAAGCATTCA
>JAISQS010000700.1 GCA_031274045.1 Planctomycetaceae bacterium
TGCGCTCCGCTTGCACGGGGTTATCAAAATTCAACACCTCCGGTGTTGTTCCGCTCCAAAACAAACACGCAAATACGTTTATGACTTGTGTGGTATAACGAGGCGTCCCGCCCGCCTCTGTGCGCGATGGAACCGAACAAGTTGGAACTGAACGCCAACACGGATTGAAGATCGTAAGGTAGGCAACCGACCACCGGGCGGCAACGTAAGGTGGGTAACCGACCGCCGGGCGGTTACGTCGGCGTACTCGCCGACAGCGGGATCGCCAAAACGCATCGGCAAAACCAACACGCCCCCATCGGCGTAGCCGACACTTGCCGCGAAGCGGCAATCGGACTGGAACGCGGGCGTCCCGCCCGCCTCTGTGCGTAATAGAACCGAACAAGTTTGAACTGAACACCAAAACGGGTTGGCAAATGTAAGGGAGGCAACCGACCGCCGGGCGGTTACGTCGCCAGTGAATCATTATCGCTCGCCGACAACTGGATCGCCAAAACGCATCGGCAAAACCAATTCGCCCTACGTTTTGGGCGTTTTGGTTTTACCAATACGTGTTCCGCCCCCTTTGTTTTCGTCTTGCTTCGCTCGCCGAAAACGCAACCGCCCAGCGGTCGGTTGCCCACCTTACGTTCTCCGACACGTCTTGGCGTTCCTTCCAAACTTATTCGGTTTCCTAATGCACAGAGGCGGGCATCCCGCGTGTTCCAGTCCGTTATCGCGCGACTATCAAAAAACAATAAATAAATTTATTGACGCATGATTGCTTATGAAAAAAATTATATGTTCAACAATCGAATATGCCCTGCCATTTTTTGTGGTGTGTGTGCTGATTATATTTGTATGCTTGTACTACAAAGGTCAGCGGGATCGTGTGATTGCCGAGTATGACAATTTGAGTTTGAAATTCACCGAGTTAGAAAAAACATTGATTAGGGAACGAGCGGAACGATATTTCTTGGATAACAACAGCACAACAGATGACAAAGTCGTACTGCAACTTGCCAAGTTTATACCTTTTTTGTATGATAGTCCGAGCAAGGAGAATTTTGCAAATGTTGAGGATTATTCTTTGTATGTGAGCGGTTTTATTGATGGGTGGACGGAATATATAATGTACCAAGACGCGTATGAATTATTGTTAAGACTTTTTAACGGAAATACATCAAGAACGATTGATACAGATGGAAACGTGATCTGTGGCTATTTTGTTGCGATTAATTCTTTGCCGTACGGTGCTAATTATCGTTTCATTCGTAACGATCAATCGCAGTTTTATCAAAAAGGTATCGAGGACGGAAAAGAAAAAGCCAGTGAAACATGGAAAACAGTAGAAGACGAAATACTCGCTGTACAGTTGAAATATAATGCCTCTGATTTTGCTGTTTCAGAAAAGTTTGAACCGATAGCCGAATCTGATATTCGCTCACGAATGAAAGAAGTACCTTCATTGCACGCCATCATCATGCTTCAAAAAATGGTCAATCTAATATTACCCGACAAATTAAACAACGATAAAAAACAAGACAAAAATTGATTCAATATCGATTGGGAAAATTACCAATAGTAAAAAGTTTACCAATTATTCCATCATGTACAGTGTATTGTTTGTACCTGCTTTAAGTGCAAATGGTCAGGTTTTAACTAAACTTTTAAAAGCCAAATAGAGGAGCGTTCCGGATAATCTATAGAGACGGGGCGAATGTTATGAATATTATTGTTATTATTGTTCTCGCTATTATTTTAGCTGTTATTGTGTTTATATGGTTGCGTTCTATTCCAATCTATAATTTTATTCGTAGATTCTTTTATCGAAACGAGAATCCTCAACAAAATATGTCCACGTCAGTAGCAAATGAACATACACAGGAGACAGCATCGAGCAACGCAACATTCATGCTTGCAACATGCGTATTGGCGGCGGAATCCACGTTTAATTTAGCACTCACTTACAAAGGCGAAGTAGTTACAAAAGACGCGGCAAATGCAGTAGAGTTGTATCGTAAAATGGCGGAACAAAATATCGCAGAAGCCCAATTTAATCTTGGAATTTGCTACGCCGTAGGCAATGGAGTTACAAAAGACACACTTGAAGCCGTGAAGTGGTTTCGCAAGGCGGCAGAACAAAATCTCAAAGAAGCTCAATATAATCTTGGCAATTATTTCTACAGAGGCGAATGTGTTACCAAAGACCCGGCAGAAGCCGTGAAGTGGTTTCTCAAAGCGGCGAAACAAAATTTTGCAGAAGCTCAATACAACCTTGGCGTTTGTTACCGAGACGGCAATGGCGTTACAAAAGACGCAGTTGAAGCAGTGAAGTGGTTTCGCAAAGCGGCGGATCAAAATGATGCTTATGCACAATATAGTCTTGGTACTTGTTACAAAAACGGAGAAGGTGTTACAAAAGATACGACAGAATCCGTGAAGTGGTTTCGCAAAGCGGCGGAGCAAAATGATGCTCATGCACAACATCGTCTTGGTGCTTGTTACAGAAACGGCGAAGGAGTTATAAAAGATACGACAGAAGCAGTAAAGTGGTTTCACAAAGCGGCGGAACAAAATCTCTCAGAAGCTCAATATAGTCTTGGCATTTGTTACCACAAAGGCGAAGGAGTTAAAAAAAATCCGGCTGAAGCAGTAAAGTGGTATCGCAAAGCGGCGGAACAAAATTTTGTATCTGCCCAATACAACCTTGCCGTTTGTTACCAAAACGGTGAAGGAGTTAAAAAAGATTTTGCAGAAGCCGCGAAGTGGTATCGCAAAGCGGCGGAACAGAATGATGCAGAAGCGCAATTTAACCTTGCTGCATGTTACTATGACGGCAAAGGAGTTAAAAAAAACCATACTGAAACCATGAAGTGGTTATGCAAAGCGGCGAAACAAGGACATAATTCTGCAAAAGAAACTATCAAACGATTAGGAATGAATGTTGAAGAGTAGATATACTTTCGACGGTCATAAATGTATGTTTTTACCCTGTAGAGGCGGAAAGGCTTGAGGCATTAGGCAGGGAGGTGTTAGGTTCGCTGCCTAACGCCTCACCTGCCTAACGTTTTTTTATGACCGCCGGAAGTATATATTATTTTGATCGTGTCTGTTTTTTTGGTTTTGGCGGGATTGGGGCAGTTGTTATTGTGATGTTATTTTCTTTGCCGTCTCGCAGGTATGTTAATTCAATTTTTTCTCCAATATATCGTGGTCGGATGTTCATTTCGTATTCTAGTGCGGTTTCGATTTTTTTGCCGTCAATTTTTGTGATTCTGTCCCCTTTTTTTAAGCCTGCTTTTTCGGCTGGTGAGTCTGGTGCGATTGCGTCTAGTGTTGGTTCACCTACGAATGTTTGGTTTTCTTTGAATGCAGTTCCCACAAAACCTGCGGCAAGGTCTTCACCTTTTTTTAATTTTGTAAGCACAGTTTTATTTATATCTTCAAAAGGTATTGCCAAACCCACACCGGCATCGTAAGTTTCTGCACCTGCCGCCAATTCGTTTGATGTCATTGAGATAGGGACGGCAATTGCGAGCA
>JAISQS010000057.1 GCA_031274045.1 Planctomycetaceae bacterium
TGTTGATGAATGGTTACAAGCCCGACAACATTGAGCTTGAAAAAACATGGAGTGCGGGTCATGGGCATTCAGGCGAATTGGACATCTGCGTTAATCACGACGACGGTTCGGAATATTTGTTAATCGAATGCAAAACTTACGGAAAAGAGTTTGACAAAGAATTTGCCCGAATGAAAAAAGACGGCGGACAACTCTTTACTTATTTCAAATTCGGCAATAAAGCGGATTTGCTTATGCTATACGCTTCGGAGTTACAAAATAACGAAGTCGTTTTCCGGAACGAGATCGTAAAAATTGAAGACGATTACCGCACGGGCGATGTAAAAGATTTCTACGAAAAATGGAACAAACTCAGCAAAGATAATGGTGTTTGGGAAAATCCGCCCTACAACTTTAAGCCGTTACCATTCACCAAGAACAACAGCTTACGAGAACTTACGGAGGAAGAAGGTAAAAAACTTTTTAACGGATTCGCAACTATCTTGCGCAAGCATTCCGTATCGGACAAGCCGAATGCGTTCAATGTAATATTTAATCTGTTTTTGGCAAAACTCTATGACGAACAGAAAAAAGATGATGACGAGTTGGAATTTCATTGGCGTGAAGACGATGACCCCGTCGATTTTCAAGTTCGTTTGTACAATCTTCATGCAAAAGGTTTGAAAGAATTTCTGCGAAAGGAAATTGAAGGAATCCAAGATGCTGACTTTAATGTAAAATCATCGGTTGAACTCAAAAACGCCAAGAAAAAAATACTAAAATTCAATAAGCTGTTTGACATAAAAAGCGTTTTGGATGACGACGATTTTGAACAGAACCACCGCGTATTGAAAGAGGTTGTACAGCTAATCGAAAACTACCGGATTCGTTATCCGAGAAAACAGCGATATCTAAGTGAGTTTTTTGAACTCCTGCTTACAACCGGCTTGAAACAAGAGTCAGGTCAATACTTCACGCCTCCGCCAATTGCCAGATTTATCATCAAATCATTGCCGTTGCGAGAACTCGTCGAGCAAAGCTTAAACACGGAAGTTCCAAAGTTGCCCGCCGTGATCGATTACGCTGCCGGTAGCGGACATTTCATTACCGAAATAATGGAAGAATACCAAAATATCATCGATGATATTGATTCGACCGATTATTTTCCGAATGCGATCAAAAAAATCAAAGCGTGGTCAGAAGACGGCGACCCTTATTCTTGGGCTGCGAATTATATTTATGGTATTGAAAAAGATTATCGTTTAGTAAAAGTGGCAAAAACAGGTTGCTATTTTTACGGCGATGGATTAGCTCAAATTATACATGGTGACGGATTGGACAGCTTTGAAAAGTCAAAATCATACGTAGGTTTGTTGAAAGAAAATAATCCCAAAGACTCTGCCAAAGCCACATTTTCGATACTTGTTTCCAACCCTCCCTATTCGGTGAATAATTCCAAAAGCGACTTGGAATACATCGGTGCAGAGAACGATTTTGAGTTATATGAACAACTCACCGACAATAGCTCTGAAATAGAATGTCTGTTTGTAGAACGAGCCAAACAACTTTTGAAAGACAGCGGCGCAGCAGGTATTATTTTGCCCAGCTCTATTTTAAGTAACGAAGGTATTTATACCAAAGCCCGAGAGATTATTCTGCAAAACTTTCAAATAGTTGCCATTACGGAACTTGGCAGCTATACTTTTATGGCAACGGGGACGAATACGGTTGTCCTGTTTCTCCGACGCAGGAGTAATTACGACAGTATCAATTTGAAGAAATCGGTAGAAACATTTTTTACCGTCTTTAGAGATGTTACCATGAACGGCGTGGAAACTCCTGTCACAAATTATGTACGACATGTGTGGGATGGTATCACTTTTGATGATTATATTACGTTGTTGAAAAAAGAACCCAATCCAACCGTGCAGAGTCATGAAATTTATAAGGAATACCGCAAAAAGATAAAAGCCAAAAACGAAAAAGATTTTTGGATTGCTGTCATTGAGATAGAAAAGGAAAAATTATTCTACTTTATCCTGACCTGTCCGCAAAAGACAGTGTTGGTAAAAACCGGCGAAAAAGATGCTGAAAAACGCTTTTTGGGTTACGAATTTTCCAATCGCCGTGGTAGCGAAGGCATTCATCCGATACAACGCGGCAAAACCATTGACGAATGTACTCGACTATTTGACGAAGATCGATTTGATAATGAAACGAAAGCAAGTACCTACATTTATAAAGCCTTTTTGGGCGATTATGATTATCCTGTTCATGACAGCCTGAAGGAAAATATTTCCCGTGTCCGTTTGGTAGATATGCTAACATTTGACAGGGCAAATTTTGAGAAAAATATTTCGCTCGCGGTTAAAAAAAAAGTAGCGATTGAGAGTAAATGGGATATTGTAAGAATTGGGCATATAGCTAATACTCAATATGGATTTACAGATAAAGCTGTTGATAGTGGCGAAATACGTTACCTGAGAATTACAGATTTAAATGATGATGGGAGCATAAATTTGAAAAATGAAGCTAAATTTATCAACCCTGATGAAGATACCAAAAATAAATTTTTATTAAAAAACAATGATATTGTAATTGCGCGTAGCGGAAGTGTAGGAAAATCTGCTATTTATAAGTCAGATAAATACGAACAAATGATTTTTGCGTCCTATCTTGTTCGTTTGCAAGTTGATGAAAATAAAATAATGCCGGATTACTTGTTCAATTATACAAAAACAGAAATGTATTGGAATCAAGTATTGGATAATAGTATTGCCGTAACTCAACCGAATTTGAATGCCGAAAAAATAAAAACATTTCAAATCCCCCTTCCTCCCAAAGAAATCCAAGAAAAAATTGTGACTGAAATAGAGGAATTGGAAAAGCAAGAACAAGAGGCGAAGGGAAAAATTGAGAAATTAGAAAATAGAATCACAAATAAATTCGACACAAATAGCGATTATGAAGTAGTAAAACTTGGTGATGTTTGTGAAATGAAAGCCGGGACATTCGCCAAAGTTGGAGATATTAACGATAATTTTCAAGAAGGATTATATCCGTGTTATGGTGGAAATGGATTAAGAGGTTATAAAAAAACGTATACTCACGAAGGGAAGTATTCATTAATAGGCAGACAAGGTGCTTTGTGTGGTAATGTTCATTTGGTTGATGGGAAATTTCACGCAACTGAACATGCTCTTGTAGTTACACCAAAACTCAATGTTGATACCATTTGGCTATTTCATAAATTAGTTTCCATGAAATTAAATCAATATGCTACGGGAACGGCACAACCCGGACTTTCTGTAATGAATCTTACGCCTATCTTAATCGCTGTTCCTCCGCTCTCCGAACAGCAAAAAATTGTTGTCGAAATTGAAAAAACAGAAGCCCAAATTACAGCATTTGAAAAAGAAATAGCAGAGATACCCAAACAAAAAGAACAAATTTTGAAAAAATATTTGTAGAGATTTTGAAATTGTTCGCAAAAAAACATCTCAAAAAAAGAACATTAGCGCAACGATAAAATTGCTGTTTGGTTTCGATTTGATTTGAAGAGTGTTGATTTGTTTGTTTTTTTATTATTGGATGATGTTTTAATGATGCGTGTATTACATTTGACTGCGTCAACGTTTTTTGGCGGACCGGAGCGGGTGATAGTTGATATTGTTCAATCTCAGATTGATTTGGGGTTGGGGGTTGAGAGTTTTATTGCGACGTTTCGGGAGAATGGTTGTTGTGAGGATTTTTTGTTGGAGTTGCGGAATCGTGGTTTGGTTGGCAGTGTAATTGAGCGTGATGTTCCGCATTTATTGGGTGCGTTATTTGATATTATCAAATTGTTGCGGCAACAAAAAATCGATCTGATTTGCGCGCACGGACACAAAGCGCGTTTTTTGGGATGGCTTGCGGCGAGGCGGGTTGGGATACCGATTGTTGGAATTTCGCATGGATGGACATGGCAAGATTGGAAAACAAAAATATACGAAAGAATCGATCAATGGATTCATCACCGCTTGGATAAAATCGTCTGCGTCTCACAAGGTCAAGCCGACAAAGTTATAAAATCAGGAACAAAACCAGACCGCGTCACTGTAATTTATAACGCAATCGACATCAACCGCTTTAACCACACATCAAACCAAAAACAAAACAACATCAACAACAATACAAACGCAAACGAGAATAATATTGATGCGAACGCGGAAGTGAATGTAGCGGACATGACGTATCGTTTGCGTTTGGAGAATTATTTTGATGGGTTGCCGAAGGTGTTGATTGGTGCGGCGGGTCGATTGAGTCCGGAGAAGGGTTTTGATGTTTTGGTGGATGCGGTCAAGATACTGGCGAATGAGTTTGAGCGGACTGGTGGTGTTGATAACTGTGAAATCAAAGAAACGAACTCGAATTCAAACTCGAATTCGGATTCAAACTCGAGCTCCGACTCCGAATCGGGTGAGGTTCAATCGCGAGAAAATTCTGCGTCAATACATGTGTTGTTATCTTTTGGATTGGTGCTTTTTGGTGAAGGTTTTTTGCGCGGTTATTTGCAAAGTCGGATTGATGATGTTGGTGTTGCGGGCTATTTCAAGATGGTTGGTTTTACGCGTGAGCTTGATTGTTATTTACCGTTTTTTGATATATTTGTTCAATCGTCGTGGACGGAGGGATTCCCTTGTGTTAATCTTGAGGCGATGGCTTCTGGGGTTCCTGTTGTTGCGACGGAAGTTGGCGGAGTGCCGGAGCAGATAGAATCCGGTGTTACGGGGATACTTGTTCCGTCCGGTGATTCGGTTGCGATTGCGAGGGAGTTGAAGCGGTTAATTTCCGAGCCGGCATTGAGAAAAAAAATCGGGACAAACGGACGCGAATCCGTAACAAAAAAATTCACACGAACAAAATTAGCAAAAGAATATTTCAGTCTGTTCACAACACTACTACAAAATTAAAAATCAATCGTTACCTTAAATTTGAAATGCGCGCGAAATAAATTATCATGCACAAAGGACACGAATTTTTTATTTTTTAACGCGGAAAAACGGAAAGCGCGGAATGGGCGGAAAAAGAGTTTTAAAAAATTTCCGCCCTTTCCGTCTTTCCGCGTCTTCCGCGTTGAAAAAATATTGTAAGAATGGATTTTTCGTTAAAAATAAAAGACTAAAAATAATTCTCACAATAAAAAAATCCTCCGCGTTCTCCGCGTCTCCGCGCGTAATATTTTTTTGTTTCGCGCAGAGGCGCGGAGAACGCAGAGTTTTTATTTTTTAACGCGGAAAGACGGAAGGCGCGGAATGCGCGGAAAACGAACTTTTAAAAATTCCGCCCTTTCCGTCCTTCCGCGCCTTCCGCGTTGAAAAAATATTGTAAGAATGAATTTTGCGTTAAAAATAAAAGACTAAAAATAATTCTCACAATAAAAAAATCCTCTGCGTTCTCCGCGCCTCCGCGCGCAATATTTTTTTGTTTCGCGCAGAGGCGCGGAGAACGCAAAGTTTTTATTTTTTAACGCGGAAAGACGGAAATCGCGGAATGCGCGGAAAACGAACTTTTAAAAATTCCGTTCTTTCCGTCCTTCCGCGCCTTCCGCGTTGAAAAAATATTGTAAGAATGAATTTTTCGTTAAAAATAAAAGACTAAAAATAATTCTCACAATAAAAAAATCCTCTGCGTTCTCCGCGCCTCCGCGCGTAATATTTTTTTGTTTCGCGCAGAGGCGCGGAGAGCGCAAATTTTTTATTTTTTAACGCGGAAAAACGGAAAACGCGGAATACGTGGAAAACGAGTTTTAAAAAATTTCCGCCCTTTCCGTCTTTCCGCGCCTTCCGCGACATCCGCGTTGAAAAAATATTGAAGGTTCGATAGCAATTTACTATTTCCAAATATTGGATGATGTGAGGTGATTATGTTTAGGCGTGGTTTTACTTTGATTGAGTTGATGATTGTGATTGCGGTTGTGATGCTTGTTATTGGGGCGGGTGTTATTGTGTTGAATGGTTTGGTTGATGCGGAGCGGTTGCGGTCGGCGGCGAAGATGATTCGTGCGGATATAGCTGATTCGCGGGTTCGCGCAATGGAATCCGGTCAAATATTTTGTATTCGTTGTCAATTGGGCGGTGATATGTTGATCATAGATCGTGTGTTGGATGCTCATTTTGTTGCGGGTCATTCGTCTCGCGGCAATTCGCGCCGATTTGATTTGTATAATGAATTAGACCCGTTTGAGGAGGGTGGATTTGTTGGGGATTCGACAGATTATGTGCTTCGTGATCCGGCGATGGCATCGGAGGAACGGGGGACACGTTTTGTGAAGTTGCCGGACGGAGTGAGTGTGGTAGATTTAATCGCGGTGCCGGAAGAACGAGCAACTTTTTATCTCGGCTTAACCGGCAACGAAACAACAATCGCAGATGAAGGAATGTTAGTGAGTGAGAATATTGAGAATCGTGATATCAGATTGGGTGAGACAAGTGCAGGAGACAAAAATTGGTCAACACCGATCTTCTTCTACCCCGACGGCACTTGCTCAACTGCCGCAATATTGCTCAAAAATAACAATGACAGATATATTGAAATACGATTGAGAGGAATTATCGGGTTGACAAAATTAACAGAAATTTTCGGACAAGAAGACTACAACGGAGAACTCGACCCAAAAAGATAAGGCTCTTTTACACTTTTTTGTTGGTACACTAACATAAAATAATAAAAGAGTTTTTTGCAAAACTGAACCGTAACAGGTAACCAAGTTCCCCTCCCTTAATAACACACGAAGCCCCTCC
>JAISQS010000102.1 GCA_031274045.1 Planctomycetaceae bacterium
AAAAATCTCCCTTGAGTAAAATAATAATGAACGCCGTCAAAAATAGAATAAGTTAAAACTAACCTTGAATTTCTTTGCGTCTTTGCGCGCAATCCTTAAAAAATAAAATAGACAGTTACCTCACAAACCCCACACCCCAAACCCCAAAAATCACAATTATGAACGGAATTAGAAAGACGGCTTTATTATTAAGTGGTTTGGAATGGCAAACGGTTGATTTGCTGCTTGGGCGGCTTGATTCTGAATCGGCGCGGGCGGTGCGGCGTGAAATGATGTCGCTCGGTTCGGTTTCGGTACAGGAAACGCATCGGCTTGCCAATGAATTTCTGCACAGAGCCGGTCGAAAACAACGAAAATCGGTTGCGGTAATGGAGCATCAACTGGCAAACGGTGAAATCGATTTGCCGTTACGTCATTCCGATAAAAACGTACGATTTGATGTTGATGCGTTTATTCCGTCAAACCGTCCGTTTGATTTTCTGCGGTATGCGGAAACGGACGATATTGTTCGGGAACTTGCGGGAGAATATCCGCAAACGGTGGCGGTTGTTTTGGCGTATCTTCCGGCATCGCGTGCGGGGGAAATTTTGGGCTGTTTGCCGACGGCGTTACAAAATGAGGTAACAAAACGTCTTGCCGGATTTGAGAAGGCGGACGAACAAATTTTGCACGAAATCGAATTATCGCTTCGGGAACGGTTGGAACGCCGCCGAGATTCGGAGACGCGCCGAACCAAAGGAAACGCTGTCCTGCAAAAGATTCTTGAAACAAGCCGGACACAGGAAAAAAACAAAAGACCGGAACGGAATTATGAACAAAAAACAACGGAAGAGCGGCGTTTTTCCTTTGACGATTTGGAACATCTTGACAATTCGCAACTCTCCACATTGTTCCATTCGGTGGATATGATGACGGCGATGCTTGCGTTGGTTGGAGCGAATCCGTCGTTGATCGAACGTGTTACAAAACGTTTTTCGCCGACCGAAGAATATCAAATGAAACAGCAACTGAAACGTCTTGGAAGTATCAACGAAGAAGATGTGATCCGGGCAAGAAACACCGTTTTAGAATTAGTTAACAATTAATAGTGAATAGTGGATAGTGAATAGTGAATAGTGAATAGTGAATAGTTACGTAAAATGAAGTGATACTCTCCACTCTCCACTCTCCACTCTCCACTCTCCACTCTCCACTCCCCACTCCCCACTCCCCACTTCCCACTTCCCACTTCCCACTCCCCACTCCCCACTTTTTCATGTCCACAAAATCTGACAACCAACAAATGACTTATCGTCCTGTTCCGTTCAATTTTGTTGATTTGGAGGCGAAGGCGTCTGATTTTCTTTCGCGGGTTAAGGCGGAGGCGGTGCAAGTTGCGGCTGAGGCGCGGAATGAGGTTGCGAAGATTCGGGAGTTTGCTCGTATTGAGCGTGAAAGGGAGATTGCCGAAGTGGAGCAAGCCCGTTTCAACGCCCGACAGGAAACTGAAACAATTCGCAGGCAACTCAGTGAATTACATCAACGTCTCCAGACGGAAGAAGAAAATTTTAAGAAACGAAAAGACGAATTGGAAAGTGAAGCGATTAAACTGAAAGCGCAACTGAAACAGAACGAGGATATTGCACGAAAAACGGGTTATGATGAGGGTTATCAGGTTGGTTACGATGAGGGCAAGGCGAAGGGTTATGCTGACGGCGAGCTTCAGGCGACGATTGATTACGCGGAAAAGGTACGGCGCGAGGCGGAAATCCAACTCGGAACGCAACTCGAAACACTTTTACCGGCGTTAAAAACAATGGTTGAACAACTTGAAACAGCAAAGCAATCATTTTTGCAACTTTGGGAACAAAGTGCGGTCAAGGTAGCAGTTTCGATTGCGGAGCGTGCGATTTCCCGGCAATTGCCGGAAATGATTGATGTACCGATAAAGTTATTGCGTGAGGCGTTGGAGCTTGGTGCGGGTAGTGCGTCGGTTCGGATTCGGCTGCATCCCGGCGATTACGATGCGTTGCAGCCGCAGATGGATATTTTAGTACGTGAAATGACGAGTGCCGCTCATTCGGAGATTGTTCCCGATACAAAAATTTCACCCGGCGGCTGCGTTCTTGAAACATCGCTCGGTACAATCGACAACCAAATCGAATCACGCCTCGAACGTATTGAACAGGAATTGTGTTTATCTGTTGATAATCAATATTAATCGACCGATTGACGCAGAATCATTTTTGGGAATAACGAAAAGATTTTGTTTTCTTTTTTCGTTATTTTGTGTATTTTGTAATCAAAAACCATAAACAAGAATAACCAATACTATTTCCATGTTTATTATGTACAAAATATTAATTTCATTTCCGGTAAAGATTTTTTGTTTTCTTTTTCTTGTTTTGATGACAGGTTATTGGTTAGGCAACGGTTGGGACTGGTGCCGGTTCCAATCGAAAGATGATACCAATAAAATTGTTGACGAATTGACAAAAAATGTACGTCAAAAAAATCCCGAAGCCGCTGCGGCGTTGGAGAAAATCCGGCAGGATCACAACATCAATGCTCTTGCGGCAACGCTTCAGGAACGAAATAATCGTGACGGTATTGATGGTCTTGTCCGGCTTGCTCAGGAAAGAAACAACGCAAGGGAAACATTTGATTTACAACTTGCGGACATGGCACTCGAACCGGCATTGATCACCAATGTTGATCAACGCTTGGCATTTTTGAATGCGCACGCCAATCATTTGCAGCAACTTAATTTGTTGCAAAAAAATATCAAAGATGATTCTGTTCGGAATTTCGCCGATCACCATATTTCCGAATATCTCCTTCTTCTCAAAAAAGCGTCCGAAAATCCTGACGAATGGCGGCGTGTCCGTGAAAATCCAATGATGGTACAATTAATCATGAGCGGTGTTGATCCGAACGGTCTCGAATTTTATGACCGTGAAAAAGAATGGCTTGATAATGTACTTTATCTGCTGTTGACTTCGATTGATTTTGACCAGTCCGAAAACCAATCAATTTCCTTATCCGTTACGGAATCGGAACAAGGTAAAACGGAAAAAGAGGAGTGGACAAAACACATCGTACAAATAATTCAAAAAAATCATCCGTATTTTCGTGACGCGGTTAAAGAATATCTTCAAGACCCTCAGATTGATACCGATACAGGAATTGCTTTTGTGTTCGATATGTTCGAACGATACGGTCAATCGATACAAATTTGTATCAATAAAGGCGGAATCCCGCTTGAAGAATTACTGGGAGTGTTGTTTGCCAATCCTGATTATTGTGAACGGTATGCTTCTTCGCCGGAGAATCTTGCGGCGCGGCTCATCAATATTCGTCAACAAATGCCGGAAGTTTGGGAACATGCCGACCGGCAACTCGTGTTTCAACTTGCAGATGATGTGCCGAATATTGCCAACGAACTTTGCCGCAAGTTTGGAACGGACGACATTGCCGCTTTTTTGTATCTGAAATACGATGACGCGATTCAACCCGCAGCAAACGCAATCAATCAATTCGGTGATTTGGCAATTTATATTTTGAACCGATATTCCGAATCGAAATTGTTCAAAAATTATTTGAAAGATTCAACGCTTGGAGTTCGTATTGTTCCGTATGCGGCGATGTTTGAGGATCATGGTTTGGAACGGCTTGAAGCGAATCATGGTTGGCTTGATAAATATTTTGATACGGAAGGTAATCCGAAACAAGAACAATGGTGGGGAAGTTTGCCGGGCGGCGGTGCGGTAACTGTTGCAGGAAATTGGGCGAAGGGTTATCCGTCAGAATGGAGTGAGATTGGTTGGGCGGCTCTGGATGTTGCGGATGCGGCGTTGTTGATTGCATCGCTCGGCGCGTCGGCTCCGGCAACTGCCGCCAAAACAACCGGAACAACCTCCGTCAAAGTCGGAACCAAAGCCGTCGCACGCGATACCGTTACAACTGTACTGAAATCAGGAACCCGTCTCACTCCGAAAGGTTCGCGGAATCTGGCAAAAACACAGAAAACAAGATTGTTTCGTCAGGGAATTCGTACATTAACAAAACAACCTTTTCATCTGGTTCCTCAAGGCGGACGCCTTTTTGTTCAAACAGCGAAAACAGTAACAATAACACCTGTAAAAAAACTGACCGGCAGTATCTATCGCTCTGCCCATTCCGTTTATACATCGTGGCAACATGTTAGTCCGGCAACTCGTCAAATCATTTATCGTTCACTTTTGGCAACAGGACTTGTTATTACAATATGGCACCGGACAATTCCTGCACTGAAAACTCTCCTGCCGCAAGCGGGAGAAAAAATCGGGGCGTTGATCGCCGATTCCGCCAAAATCGGTGCGGAAACGCTGGCTTCCGTCCTCAATGGTTTTCTCGAACGATTATTAGAAACGCCAAGCGGTTCCCGTGTCGTGCCGTATGTTGTCTTTTTTGCCGTTCTGTCAGGAATGATTATGACAACGATTTATACCGGTTATCGCCTGTTTTGGCGGAGAATACGCACATAAATTTAATCGCCTTCAATATAAAATTAAAACGAGATATTATTAACTGTTTCAAAATCATGTCTTCCGCCGACAATAAATTACGTTCAAATCTGAACAAAAACATTTTTCGGGTTTCCCTTCTCGGAGCCGAAGGAACCGGTAAGAGTTGTTTTCTTGCCGGTCTTGCTTTTATCGGTCTTGATCCGCTTCAACCTTCGCTCAAACTTTATCCCAAAGACGCAGAGACAGCCCAATATTTGAACACATTGGACAGAGCATTTCAAAACGGACAATTTCCACCGCCAACAAGTATTACATCTCTTCTCAATTTCAACTTGCAATTGCCGCGAAGCCAAACGGTCATCAACATTCTGACCGTTGATTATCCCGGCGAAGATTTTCGTCACGCAATCAATGACATGACGCCTGAGCGAACGGCGCAGTTAAGCAAGCATCTTTTTGATTCCGATATTATTATTTTACTCATTGATACTGCCGATATTGCGGACAATAATGATGAAAAACGCACGATTATTCGTGAAAAACTTCGTGCGAATCTCAAAGCGGCTTATGATGTTGCCTTGCAATATAACACGACACCGAAATCACGAATCCGGCAGGTCGATATGTGTATCGGTATGACCAAGTGCGATAAAGCGGCTTTTTATCAACAAATAGTCAACTCTTCCAATGGCGGCGGTCAAGTTGTCCGACGATTTATACGCAGCCATTGGAATGATTTTGAAACCATTCTTCGGGAAGGAACAAAAATTAAAAACATCCGATATTTCGGACTTTCCGCAGTAGGAGAAATAGTTACTGAAACAGGAAAACCCGGACAAATCAAACCTTTCGGATACGAACATCTTTTTCGTTGGATTGCAGAACGACCAATCCGTCTTGCCTGGAAAAAATTCGTACAGCGTAGTTGTTTATTGCTCTTAATTGCTTCAATTTTTCTTGTGCTGTTTGCCTCAGGAATTTTCAGCAAGACGGCTATTAATCAATTCTTGGAGCAACAACAGATTGCTGTTCTGGAAAATCAAACATTGTCTGTTGCCCAACGGTTGGAGCAAACACAAACTCCGGCTTCTGATCAAGTAACATTTAATCGGAATACGCTGCTTGATGAAGAATTGAACCGTCTTGAAAATAAAGTCAATCAGACCAATGACGAACAAATGTTGCACGAAATCTATGAAGAATTAAAAACGCTCGATCATTCCGTCATAGAAAATCGGAAACCGAAAACCGAACAACTTAAAACAGAAATCAGTAACAAATTAATTGAAATGGAGTTGAAACGAGTACGGGATTGTTTTGATTTCCGTTACGCAACATTTCCTGAAGTCGCGGAGCAATTTCTTGCACGTTATCCGGCGTCCGCACAAGCAAACGAAGTACGTGAGATGAAAGAACAGTACGAACACAAAAAAATGTTGGCTGAGCGAGATCAAATCAAACAGTTTTCCGTTTCAAATATTGAATCACTTGCGGAGAAAAGTCGGCAAGTATTCGGTTTTCTCGAAAAATATGAGAATCGACTTTCGCGAAGTGAGGCGTCTGCCATGAAACGGGCTGCCGGTTTGGCAAAACAATTTACCGAACGTCACACATATTCAGTAACCATAAATCAATATGGCGGATTTGTGTACGAGGAAAATCAAATTGCTATTATTTCTGTTAACGGCAACAACGCCGGAGTACATCATTCCAACGGAAAAGTCAAAGTTGCCTATCCCGGTATTTCATTTCCGATAACATGGCAATGCGGCGATACCATCCGTCTGGAACTTCGAGGTTACGGAATTTCTGATTACGAAACGGTTGCCGCTTACAATGAGAGCGGAGTTATTGCGTTGCGTTATTTGTGTCAAAAAACGCGGTTGCCGTCGATGAAAGGATATTGGGATTGGAGTTCGCCAAAACGAATGAGTTCGGATGGTTATTTTATAAAGTGTACAATTAAGGACATTTCTGATGAGGATTGGAAAACGTTCGAAAATTATATTTTGCCGGGCAACGGTTGGTGAAATAACAGAGAGGAAAGCATGAAAACATTGGAATTGCCCTATATCCGCTTTGGACGTAACAAAAACGGAGCAACTGATTTTTATGCCGTACAAGAACAGTCGCCTTCTGTACCGGAAAATATTGTCACTTTTTTTCGTGACCGGGTTTCCAAGAGTATTCAGTGGGCAAGTTCGGCTGAGGCGGAAAAATATGCGGATTGTTTTTTGATTTGTTGTACGGCTCATTCCGAATTTTTGTTCGCAAAACTCGCTGACGGCGGCAATGATTCCTTCGGACGCGGTCACTCAATGCAAATAGATGCTGTTTGTGTAACAAATAAACAATTACCAAACTCTCTGAATGAAAAGGCAAAATTTTTCGCATCGCTCTGTTTTTCTTCTGTCTGGGAATCTTGGGAAAAGCAACGGATATTACAACTGTCTGATGAAAATGAACAAAAAGTCATCGAACTTGCTGAAAAATTTCTCGCCTTCTTTTCAGATTTTTCAGAAATAACTCCTCTGCCTCATTCGTTGTTCCTTGCCAATCATCCGAACTTTACCGCTTGCGGTATTGACCAAATTATTCGTAATGATAAAGAACCGCCCATAATCAAACAATTAATCAAACCAATAATCAAAACATTATCACAAGGTCCAATCGAAATGAAATACGCTCATTCGCAAGTTGTCGGATCGGTCACGCCGCCATCGTCAGGATTTTCTCCGATCATCTCATTGCTTATTGTTCTTACGGTATTTAGTGTTGCGGGAAACGGATTATTGGGATGGTCTTGGTACAAACATGCACAAAAAATGCGGACGGATTATCATTTGTTGCAGATAAACTATGAAGATAAAGTATCCGAATCAGAAAGACTTGAAAAAGAAAATCGTGACACAAAAAATCTGGCGGAGACCCGATTGCGGCTGATTCAGGAAAAAGATTCAGAAGTGACAAAAAGGGATTTGAAAATTGCCAATTTGGAAGATGATAAAAACAACTTAATCCGTCAACTTCACTCCGCCCGTCAAAATGCGGATGAATCACTCAAAACAGAAAACAGTTTACTCAAAGTTGAGAACGAATCACTGAAACAGAAAATGACGACAATATGGCAACATGTTGAATCAATTCGTAACGAATTTCCTCAAGACAAATAATAAACGTATTGTTGCCTTCATTCATAACAATTGAGTGACTATAATTATTTTTGTACTAAATAGTAATCAACTGCGGACAAAAGCGATATGAAAAATTTGGAGGATCACATTAAAACGATTCTGCCGGCGCGGCTTGTGGGAACGGTTGTTCAAACGCACGGCATGACGATTGCGGCGGCTGGTTTTCCCAGTCCGGTCGGAAGTGTTGCGGAAATTGACCGTCCCGGCGGTACTCCGCTTGTTGCTGAAGTCATCGGATTCAAAGACGATCTCACCATCCTATATCCGTACAGTGACATTACCGGCGTTCGGCGCGGCAACCGGATTCGACTCACAAAGACATTGCCATGGCTTCGTGTTGGCGAAAATCTGTTGGGACGTGTTCTCAATGCCGAAGGGAAACCTGTTGATAGATTACCGTTACCGATTCTCGACGACCGAATTTTGTTCGATCATGATCCGCCATCAGCAAGCAGCCGTCCGCGAATCAACACGATTCTTTCAACCGGTGTCCGCGCTATTGACGGCATGTTGACTTGCGGGCGTGGTCAGCGGCTTGGTATTTTTGCCGGTTCCGGTGTCGGAAAAAGTGTAACACTTGGTATGATTGCGCGTTACACTAATGCGGATATTATTGTTATCGGATTGATCGGCGAACGCGGACGCGAGCTCAATGACTTTATTGAACGAGATTTAGGAGCCGATGGTTTGAAAAAGAGTGTTGTTGTTGTTGCAACATCAAATGAACCGGCGTTGATGCGGGTTCGTGCTCCGATGACCGCGATGGCGATTGCCGAATATTTTCGGGATCAGGGCAAAAACGTGTTGGTGATGATGGATTCGTTGACGCGATTTGCAATGGCGCAACGGGAAATCGGTCTTGCCGCCGGTGAACCGCCAACCACCAAAGGTTATCCGCCATCCGTGTTTGCAATGTTACCAAAATTGGTCGAACGGGCGGGGCGTTCTGTAACAGGAACAATTACGGCGTTTTTCACGGTGTTGGTTGAAGGCGACGACCACAACGACCCGATTGGCGATACGGTACGCGGTTTGCTGGACGGACATATCTGGTTGTCACGAAAATTGAGTACGCGGGGACATTATCCGGCAATTGATCCGATTGAAAGCATTTCGCGGTTGATGCCGGACATCTGCGATCCCGATCATTTGAAAGCGGCACGTTTGATGCGGAAACTACTCGGCGTTTATCTTGACAACGAAGATTTGATTTCGATTGGAGCTTATCGTACAGGCAGCAACCCGGAAATTGATCACGCCATTAAAATGAAACCGATCATTGATCAATTTTTACAACAAAATATTGCCGACCATGCCACTCTCGACGAAACCGTCCGCAGAATGAAGGAATTAATGTTATGATAAACGTATAGGATAAACGTAACTGATTT
>JAISQS010000176.1 GCA_031274045.1 Planctomycetaceae bacterium
AACTCCATCACCAACATTCTCCAAAACAACAACGGTCAAGTAATCAATATTGCCGAGATCGACTACGACGCATTCGGCAATATAGTTGAAGGTCACAACCCGCTCCATTACGGCTACACCGGAAAATACCACGACGCAATCACGAATCTCCAATGGAACATAAACCGCTGGTACGACTCCACCACAGGTCAATGGATCTCCGAAGACCCGATAGGCTTCGGCGCGGGTGACGCGAATTTATATAGGTACGTCGGGAATGCTGTGCTGGATTTTGTGGATGCGGATGGGTTACGTACTTGGCGCGAATGGTGGGGAGGATTCTTTGATTGGTTTTATAACACGACTTCTTATGTTGCTCCTCCCGGATTAAGTGAAGCTGCCGGTGGATTAGACATAGTTGGCACTGCATTACAGCCAGAAAATGTCGAAAATTATCTAAGAATGCGTAGAGACCATGAGGTTGAAGGCACTCCAGAATATGATTATTGGAATGAACGACTGAACAAATGTCAACAAATGCGGAATAGAAATCCTTGAGGTGAATATGAAAAAAATTTTATTATTGTTAGTGTTTGTTGTTGGAATATTGTTTGGATGTTGGATTCATTATTTAATGTCCAATCCTAACAAGGTGTTAGTTGTTAGTTCAAAGAATATGCCAAAATCACCATTAGCGGCAATGTTTGAAGGTGATGATCCGGAAATAAGTGACTTTGTAAAACAATTATCAGACCCGTCTCATCTATATTATTTGCCCGCATTAACTACACAAATTTACGACGATACGATAAGGTTCTCCGTTTACCACAATCAACTTAAACATATTATCGCCTCCGAACTTTACGGATTTTCAGACAAACAAAAAGTAATAATCCGCCACTATGAATTCAAAGAAGGAAGTATTCACGTCAAACTACACATAACAAAAGATGCAACAACCGGCGAATTAAAAGAAATTATGTATTCTTTGGGCAACAATATCATATACATTGACAAAGACGGCGATGGTATCTGGGATACAATAAAAGGTATACATGCAAAACCAGATGAGATAAAGAAAAGCCAATAAACCGATCTACAAGATATACTTTTTATACTTGAAAATTCCCTTTCACAATCGTAATCGATATGACTTTGGTTACCGATCTTGAGCCTTAATCAAATTTGTACCGCGCGACCTGCTTTCATTTCACTTAATAACCATGAAGCCACCCAAATCCACGCTCTTATCCCCTTATTAAAACGTCGCGAATAAGGGAAAATATGATCGCGGTTTTATGGATTACTAGGCTACTAAGGGCGCGGATCTGAATTGTACGACGTGAATAGGTTAAGACTAATGATTGGCTGTACAAATCTTCACGATGACTTCTTTAAAAAGGAATTATCAAGTATTAAAAGTATATTTGGCGTTTTGGCAATGTAGTATATTTTGAAAGTTGGTAATAAACGGAAGGAGATTTTTATGTTGCAGAGAATGTTAAATTTGGTTTTGTTGGTGATGTGTTTTTGTCACGGGCGTTTTTTGCAAGTTTTTGTTTAGGTCAAGATAAAAAGGGCAACTTGTGTCTTTTTTTGTACTTGTTCTTATTTTTGCGCGGATTTACTCGATACAAAAAATACGCAACAAATATAATTTATGTTACTTGATAAGCATGATTGTAAAACTGTAACAATTCAAAATCGCATGAGCAAATATACACGGGATAAGACTTTTTGTTCTCAAAAAAACTACTCCCAATACCACCGCAAAAATAAAAAGCGGAACCGGATCAACTACTTTGCCCGGACATAATTCTCGCAACAAATATGTCAACACCAACATCGGTGGTATCACCAACAACGATACCACAACCGCCACAAAAAAATCTTGACGGTTCGGCACCCGAATCCCAAGCCTCATAAGCGTAAACTTGCGCAACACCGTCAAATAAAAAATCCCCGCCGAAAACACCGTCAAATTCGATAACGTCACCGCAAAAATCATACAAAATAACGCATCCGAAGATAACTTTTTGCCCGTACCAACATGAAGTATTGCGAAGAATATCGCCGGACAAATCACCGCCGCAAACACGCCAATATTTTTCGCACTCCTACCTCCAACTCCTGACTCAAGCAAATGCTCCCACACCGAAAAACGTAACCAACCAACAAACACAGACCGATACAAAAACTCCTCACACAACGGCGCAGATATCACCGCACTAACAAATACCAACATAAACACCAACACCAAACCACCGCCACCTCGACTCGACTCCAAAAGCCGCTCAAGCGGATGAACTTGCGCCTTCTCAGACACCACAAGATCAATAACCAACTCTCCACCATCATTCGCGTTATCATCACCCACCGCGTCTTTTGCACGCCGCTCTTGTTGCGTTTGTTGTTCTTCTTGTTCTTGTTGATCTCTTTGTTTTTTTGTGCTGGCAATTTTTTCATTGTCTTCGTTGATCAAATTTTTTGCGTTCTCGTCTAAATTGTTTATACCGGTGCAAACGCAAAATAGCACGAACAAAAATGACGATAGAAAAAAATGCCCAAAAATAAGCAAAAAAACATCGCCAAAACGTAACCGCCGCTCCAACAACTCCGCCGGAAACTCCACTCCCGATTTCAAATTCATAATCTCTTCATTGTTCTTGATCATATCACCATTGATTTTTTGGTTCATCTTCGTGGTCGCTTGTTATTTTTATTCCCTCTTCGCGTTTTAATTTTCCGAACACGTGTTTCGGGACGCGGCAATGAACAACAACAATTTCATCGGTGAATTGTTTTGACAAAATCTCACCATCACTCGCGAGCAACGCCAACATTCTCCCGTTGCCGACAGACATCTCAACTTGCAGATCAATAAATTCTTTGCTGAGTGCGTTGCTCACTGCCGCCGTTAAACGTTCCAATCCGCTGCCGTCTTTTGCGCTAATTTGAATTGCGTTTGGATATTTTTGGGCAAGCAAATCTAATTTTTCCTTTTCGCCAACGGAATCAATTTTGTTCAAAATCAGCAACGTATCTTTTTTTCTAATATTAAGATTGTCAAGCACTTGATATACAGCATCAATTTCAGCGTGTAAATTTATACTCGCCGCATCCGCGACATGCAGCAATAAATCCGCGTTCAAAGTTTCCTCAAGAGTTGCTCTGAAACTTGCGACTAAATGGTGCGGCAAATCGCGCACGAATCCGACCGTATCACTCAACAACACCGGTCCCCAACCGGGCAAATGCCACTTTTTCGTCCGCGTGTCAAGCGTCGCAAAAAGCATGTCTTTGACAAATACATCCGCACCCGTCAACCTATTCAACAACGTACTCTTGCCCGCATTCGTATAACCCACAAGCGATACCGTCCGATGCTCCGTCCTCGCCGCGACCTCACGCTTGCGGCGATTATGAATCTCGTCAAGCTCCCCCTTCAACGCAAGTATCCGCTTTTGGGCAAGACGACGGTCAACCTCAAGTTGCTTCTCGCCCGGTCCACGCAACCCAACTCCGCCAACCCCTTGACGCTCAAGATGCGTCCACATCTTTTTCAATCGCGGAAGAGAATACTCAAGTTGCGCAAGCTCAACCGCAAGCTTCGCCTCACTCGTCCGCGCACGAGACGCAAATATATCAAGAATAAGCTCCGTACGATCAATCACCTTAACCTTCAACTCATCCTCAAGGTTCTTCGTCTGTGAAGGCGCAAGATCATTGTCAAATATCACAAGATCAGCATCACTCGACAACACAAGCTCACCCAACTCAGCAAGTTTACCGCTGCCAATATACGTCGACGACTCAGGCTTATTCCTAAATTGAATCAGCTTGCCGACAACAAAAACATTAGCCGCCTCCGCAAGATTAAAAAGCTCATCAAGCGAACCGTCAAAATCAACCCGCCCCTTATCAGCATTTAAATAAACACCAACCAACACCGCCATCTCACCATCAGTCAACCTGACACGAGATAACTCCTCCGATTGCGAAAATGTCTCAAACATATTTTGAAAAAATTTAATTTTTTTGAAAGAATAATTTAAAAAAATTGTACACCTAATTATATACAACAACATCATTTATATTTAACACAAACTCAACTCAAAATTCATAACTATCTTCAATTCTATCAATTTTATCGAATCTCATTTTGCATTTCGGCAATGCGTTTATGAATTTTTTGCCGTAGGATTTTGTGTGTAATCTTGGGTCGAGGACTACTACGAGTCCTTTGTCGGTTCGGGTTCGGATTAGTCGTCCGAAGCCTTGCTTGAATTTTAGAATTGCGTTTGGGAGTTGGTATTCGTTGAATGGGTTTCCGCCGCGTTTTTTTATTGATTCGATTTTTGCTTCGACGACTGGTTGATTTGGGACGAGAAACGGCAACCTTGTGATAATAACGTTGCGCAAAGCATTACCCGGCACATCGACACCTTGCCAAAAACTGTCTGTTCCAAATAGTACGGAACGTGTTGACTGCTTGAATTGTCGAACCATTTCGCTGCGGGGCGTGCCGTCGCCTTGAATGAACAGCGGCATACTGCGATCCGAAAGCCACGCCATAATATCGCCCGCCGTTCGCCGCAACAAATTGTAACTAGTAAAAAGAACAAACGCGCCGCCATCCGTCTCCGCAAGATACTTGCAAATTGACGACAAATAAAACGGACGCAATACCGACTCATTCGAATCAGGAGAAGGTGCATTTTGAACCATAACAAACGTAACTTGCTCAAGATAATCAAACGGACTCCCAAGCCGCAACGTCTCTATTGCAG
>JAISQS010000350.1 GCA_031274045.1 Planctomycetaceae bacterium
GATTCATTGCCGTAATGTTTTTTTGTGCGAGTGAAATTTTGCCGATTCGAATATCGGCATGTTTTGTTCACGCGTTTTACCAATAGTATTGTCCAATGGCGGCAGTCTTATTTGGCTGCTGTCATTGGGCAATTTTTACAAATTAGAATTGCCAAGTAACATCTGTTTTGGCAAATTATCAATTTAACCAAGTTAAAAAAATGAGAATAAATATTGTTTCAGTTTTGTTGTTGTGTTTGGGTCTGTTTTTTGTTTCGGGGTGTGGAGTCCCAGTTGATCAGGTTTCGGGGACGATTACGTTTGAAGATGGTACTCCTTTGACAAAAGGCGAAGTCATCTTCTTTTTGAACGGATCCGAAGAATACATCGCAAAGGGGAAGATAGGAAGCGATGGTTCGTACTCGCTTGCCGAACAAAAAATAGGAAAAGAGTCCGGCAGAAAAGGTTGTCAAAAAGGCGATTACAAAGTCGTTATCGCAAGCACCTCAACCACCGAAATCGTAAACAACAAAACCGTACAGACACACATCATTGACCAAAACTACGCCCGAAAAGATTTAACTCCGCTTTCCGCAACCATACCGGGAGGAAATTACAACTTCAAAGTAAAACCCTATAAATAGTCTTGCAGTATCATCTGTCAATTGCTCGCCCTCATCGCGGCGAGCGGCGACAAAGTTAGGCGACCGTTCGCTGAACGGTCGGTTGGCAAGCCGATAGTCAGCTGACAACGGGGAGCGATTTATGCATTGATGATCGTAAGGTGGGCAACCGACCGCTGGGCGGTTGTGTTTTCGGCGAGCGAAGCAAGACGAAAACAGAGGGGGCTGAACACGCATTGGTTTACTAATCCGCCCTCCGTCTGCCGACTGGCAGACAATCGGCGCGAATCCGCGACCGACTGGAACGCGGGCGTCCCGCACGGCTCTGTGCATTAGGATACCGAACGAGTATGGAAGGAACGCCAAGAAGTGTTGGAGAACGTAAGGTGGGTAACCGACCGCCGGGCGGTTGCGTTTTCGGCAAGCGGAGCAAGCCGAAAACAGTGGGGCAGAACACGCATCGGTAAAACCAAAACACCCAAAACGTATGGCGTTTTGGTTTTGCCGATGCGTTTTCCGCTCCCGCTGTCGGCTTGCGCCGACGCAACCGCCTGGCAGTCGGTTGCCCACCTTACGTTTGCCAACACGTTTTGGCGTTCAGTTCCAACTTTTTTGGTTCTATTACGCACAGAGGCGGGCGGGATGCCTCGTTATACCACACAAGTTTTTTTGAGAATACGAACCATACGAAAAATACAAAATAAACGAAAAGAGTTGATGGTAAAATTTCGTTTATTCCGCCTATTTTGTTTATTCCGTATTCTCTAAAAAAATAAGATATCGAAAGATGTGTGGTATAGCAAGGGCGGGACACCCGCGTTCCAGTCCGTCGCCGCTTCGCGGCGAACATATGTGATATAACGAGGGCAAGCCCACGTCGCTGACGCAAATTGTGCGGTATAACGATTCGGGGATGCTTGCGTTTCGGTTGGGTTTTTCGTTGCGTGGTTGGTTGTTTACTTGACACTTTTAGGGAAGAGGGTAATAATCTCCGCAAGTACGATGCTTAATAACATGCTGATTTCCAGCAGACAAATGCAACACAATTATTTGACAAGAACAGTGTAGTTGGTGTTGCGCGGGACGCTGATCAAAGAGCAGTTGCGATGGTTATTTTCCGATACTTTTTTATTGGTCGAGTTGTTTTGACCAATAGTATTCAGGAAACATCGCCGTTTTTCACATTCAACAAAATAATAATAAAGGAAAAATTATGTCAAAAGAAAATTCACAAACATTGACCACCCAAGCAGGCGCGCCTGTCGGCGACAACCAAAATATACAAACAGCAGGGTCACGCGGACCGGCGTTGTTGCAAAATGTTTGGTTATTGGAGAAGCTCGCGCATTTTAACCGCGAACGTATTCCCGAACGAGTTGTTCATGCCAAAGGGAGCGGCGCATACGGGACATTGACAATCACCAAAGACATCACCAACTTCACCCGCGCAAAAATATTTTCCCAAATCGGAAAACAGACACCGCTCTTTTTGCGATTCTCAACAGTTGCCGGTGAGCGGGGAGCCGCCGATACCGAACGAGATGTCAGAGGTTTTGCCGTCAAATTCTACACCGATGAAGGCAACTGGGACTTAGTGGGGAACAATACGCCGGTCTTCTTTATCAGAGACCCGCTCAAATTTCCCGACTTCATTCACACACAAAAAAGAGACCCCAAAACGAACTTGAGAAGTAATATTGCCGCGTGGGATTTCTGGTCTTTGTCGCCGGAAACTTTGCACCAAGTAATGATACTAATGAGCGATCGCGGAATACCAAAAAATCTAAGACAAATGCACGGATTCGGAAGCCACACCTTCAGCTTCTACAACGAAAAAAACGAAAGGCATTGGGTAAAATTCCACTTCAAAACACAACAAGGTATCGCAAACTTCACAAACGAAGAAGCGGCGAAAATTGTAAGCACCGACCGCGAATACTCTCAACGAGACCTGTTTGAAAATATCGCCAAAGGGAACTTTCCAAAATGG
>JAISQS010000318.1 GCA_031274045.1 Planctomycetaceae bacterium
CACTCTAATTGTAACTTGCTCCGTCGTGGTAGTACCTTGAGCTGGCAATTGGTGAACTTGAAGCGTGACAAACAAAAATAACAGACAGACTGCCACACAAAAAACAGACACCAGAAAACAAACTAATCGTAACATGATTTTTATCTTTCTTCGTAATGGTTCATCGAACACGTTCAAACAATATACTTTCGGCGGTTATAAATGTATGTTTTTACCCCGTAGAGGCGGCAAGGCTTGAGTCATTAGGTTCACTGCCTAATGTTGCTGTAATTTAAATTTTGGTAATGAATTTAGTGAATTAAATTGCGGTTTACATATTATTAGCCCCGAAGGGGCGACAAGCAATAGCACGGGGCATCGCCCCGTGAATCGGAATCGCAATATAATCTAGCCCTGTAAGGACGCAAGCCGTTAGACGCTTCATTGCTTTCGCCCTTACAGGGCTAAAATTTTATTATCACCGATTCACGGGGCGATGCCCCGTGCTAATGCTGAAGCCCTTTTAGGGCGTTAAATCAATAAATTCATACACCACAAAAAATGAAATCGGTTAAATTACAGTAGTATTATGTTCACTGCCTAATGCCTGCCTAACGCCTCTCCTGTCTAACGTCATTTTTATGACCGCCGGAAGTATATAAATGTATGTTCTTCTTTATCTGCGAATATCTTTAAAATCTGCGCCGTCTGCGTGCTAAAAAAGGTCGTGCTAAAAAAAGTCGTGTCAAAAAAGTCACGAAGGGAAACCACAAAAAACGAAATGATCTGAAAAATTCTCCGAATACTTTAGTGAATTGTCTGGTATTGGTTCGGAATTTGGGTTTGGTTGTTCTGATTCTGGCAATTTGTAATCGTTAAAGTTTATCTCTTTTATCTGTTTTTTGGTTAAATTTGAAATTTCCGAAAAAATCGTCATATTTTCCGCTCTGTTGGGATTTATTATTCAATTGTTATAAATGGACAAGACGATATAACCGGTACAATCGTATTCCCTGCATGTTTTAATTGCGTTGTTTATTTGGGAGTGATGGGAGTCAGTGGATATGTGTTTATTTTAGATCGTTTTGTTTACGGTTTTTGTAGACAGATTATCAGGGTCAACTTTACAATTTTTGGATGGAGTATTTTGGATAGCTGTAAAGAATTGCGAAGCGAAGCACGTTACCGGCTTTCCGGCAAAGATTATGTTCACTTACGTTGAGGAAACCATGTTCTCATTGAAACGCCTATTATTTTTGTTTATGCTGTTTTCAATTCCGCTATTTTGTGGTGTTGTTTCGGCGCAAAATTCGTTCCGTCCATTTAAGCCGTACCAGCCGGAGGAGTTTGGAGGTGCGCGTCATAGCGGCAATGGATTTACTTTTGACATTTCCGGGATTGTCTGGACGGTGAAGCCGTTTGGTTGTCCGATTGGGGCAAGAGATGCTACCGGTAGGACGATGGTTCGTCCGGTTTACGACGGCATAAAACAATCCTACCAGACCAGCACTTTGAATACGGCAGCAGTCGGCAACGGTTTTGAGTTCGGTACTTGCTATGAATTTGGCTATATGAATGATCATTCCGGTTTTTTGTTCAGAGGTTATGGCATATCCGGTCTTGGCGGCGGTTTTGAGACCCGTGATATTGGTTCTTTGACTCCGTCTGAAACGGTTTTTTCCGGTACGAACAGCGGCGTGTTCGGCTCAATTGTAATCGACGACTCAAATGCGACCATGCCTGTCAATATTGCAGCCGCGACCGGACTTGATGTTGGGAATAATATGATATGGTCAGTCAAAGACGGCGGAGGGTGGATTCAGGCTAAGTCTCTTGAATATTTGAGTCCTCTTTATGGTTGGATTCCGGAAATTATCCCCGACGATGGGAGCAGTAGCAGTAGCAGCAGTGACGAAGACGATGATGAATCGACGGAAACAGACATGGCAACTTGGGCGCCGTTGCCGCTCAATTTTGCATACGTTCAATTTAGTAATTCAATTGACATAATAAATCTTGAATTGATGTACGATTACCGACCTTATCCGACAAAATGGGGCGAAATAGATTTGTATGCCGGTGCAAGGTATCTTGACGTGCGTGACACATTCAGCTTTACAGGTATCAGTTACGGTAACCCGATAGCAGTTATTCAAGGCGGAAGTTCAGGAGACGACACAACAGATGCCGCAGACACATCAATCAGCACCGACGATGACTCCGATGACTCCGACGACTCCGACGACTCGACCACTGCGGAAGACGAGGAAAGGGAGGCAGCAATGGACTACGTGAACCTTACGACTTCGTTTAAGGGCAAAGTTAAGAACCAGATTACAGGTCCGCAAATTGGAGCAAGATTACAACGCCGGATTGGGCGTTGGACTTGTAGTGCGGAGGGGCGTTTGCTTGCGGGTATAAACAAACAGACAAGCATAGTGAGCGGCAAATTTGCAACACAATTTCTCGACGCAGGCTCATCCTCAACCGAAAGCAGCGGACATATTGCACCATACAACACAATCGCATTCTACAACAGCCCGCAAGCATTTTACCACCGCTCAACAAGAGATGTCTTTTCGCCCGCATTTGAACTACGCCTAAACGTAAGATGGCAATGGACAGACGCAGTAGGATTACACGTCGGATTCAACTCAACAACAATCGATAACATCGGACGAGGCGCTGATATCATTGACTACAAATTCAACTCCAACGGCTCACTATTCGGCATCCGAAAAAGCAACACCACCCTAACAACATACGGCGTAAATTTCGGCATCTCCGTGAGAAGATAATCCAAAAAATTCTATCATCATAAAAGACCGGGCGTTGTAGGGGTGAGGCTTGCCCTCGCCCCAATGGAGCGGAACACGCATCGCCAAAACCAAAAGCCCAAAAACGTCGGTGCAGCCGACAATTTCCGCGAAGCGGCGAAGGACTGGAACGCGGGCATCCCGCCCGCCTCTGTGCATTAGGAAACCGGACGAGTTTGGAAGGAACGCCAAGACGTGTTGGAGGACATTTGCCAAACCGTTTTGGCGTTCCGTTCTAACTTGTTTGGTTCTATTACACACAGAGGCGGGCGGGATGCCCGCGTTCCAGTCCGTTTCCGCTTCGCGGAATTTTTTTTTCTCTTGTTGCTGCGCGGCAAATTCTTATTTTTGGGGGAGTATTGAACGAGTGATTTTTTGATGTATATTTTGCCCTCGTTATATCACTCTCTTTTAACGCGCGTTTTTTTGAGAATACAAAAAAAGATAAACCAAACAAACGAAAATAATTTCTGCAAAATTTTTTTAACGCGAAACCCACAAAACTACAAAACACACAAAATTTTAATAAACACCTCACAAAAATCACTTTCACGAATTTCGTTTTTTGGCATATTTCGCGTTGAAAATTGTTTGATAATACATTGCTTATAAACGACCGAAATTATCCACTAATCACCCAAAACACATGACATGGTTTTTTGTTCCCCAAGACGAATTGTCCGAAAATAAACAACACACTAAACACGGCATCAAAGTCAGCCAAATATTGAGTCTGTCCGGCATCGGTATCTGGAACTGCGACATGGAACGCCACTCCCTCACATTCGTTTCCGGTTTCTTTGAACGCTACGGCTACGCCCAAGAAGAGATCGATAAACTCGATCTCGATACATGGATAACACTCATTTTTGACGACGATAAAAAACATGTCCAACACCACCTGATCGCATTTTTTGCCGGAGAAAGTTGCGGCAACATCGATTACACCTGCCGCATCGTTTCCAAAATTGATCAATCATTGGTCTGGATTCACGTACACGGAGTCGCCTTCGAGGTTGACACCGACGGCACCCCAATCCGCGCCGGCGGAACAATCCAAGACGTAACCAAAATAAAACACGCCGAAGAATCCCTTAAAATCCGCGACAGATTAACAACCGCAACAAACGAAGTCGCCAGAATATTACTCGACAACAACGAAGATTTCGACTTACAGATTTGGCACACACTTGAAATACTCGGCAGCGCGACCAAAGTTGACCGCGTCTACATCTGGAGAAATCATACCGACGACATCGGACGACTCTACTCAACACAAATCTACGAATGGTCTATCAACGTCAAACCACAACAAGGTACAACCTACACAACCGCAATCCCATTCGATGTCGGAATGCCAACTTGGGAAACAACCCTAACCGCCGGAAAATGCGTCAATAACCTCGTCCGACTAATGCCAAAAGCCGAACAAGACCAATTGACTCCACAAGGAATAATCTCAATTCTCGTTGCGCCAATTATGTTCGGCGGCGACTTCTGGGGCTTCATCGGTTTTGACGATTGCACTCGCGAACGAACATGGAGCGAAACCGAAGTGGCAATTCTAAAATCCGCCGGAATGCTCGTCGCAGCAGCCATAATTCGCCGAAAAACACAAGAATCTCTCGACAAAGAACAAGCACTAATGCGGCGAATTTTTGAAACAAGCCCAACAGGTGTCGTAATCACAAGCAGAGGAATCCTAATGTTGCAAAATGCACCTTTCGCAAATATGCACGGTCTAAAAATCGGCGAAAATATTGAACAACTCTACGTAAAACCAACCGAACGTAACGACATAATCAAACAAATAAAAACAAAAGGCTCCATCATAAATCGCGAAATACAATTTCATTGCGCCGACGGTGTCATCCGCGAATTTCTGACCACATACCAGTCAATCCAATACGACGAAAAACCATCATGGCTATGTTGGGCAGTCGATGTTTCCGAACTCAAAAAAGCAGAAAAGTCGATGAAAATCGCACGCGATTTGGCAGAAGCAGGAACAAAAGCAAAAGGCGAATTCCTCGCAAAAATGAGTCACGAAATAAGAACCCCAATGAACGCCATACTCGGAATGATTTACCTCTGCCTACAAACCGACCTAACCGATAAACAACGCGACTACATACTAAAAACACAAACAGCCACAATGAATTTGTTGGAGATAATTGATGATATTCTCGACTTCTCGAAAATTGAAGCAGGCAAAATAGAATTGGAAAACATCAAATTTCATTTGTCCGAAGTATTGAGAGATATTATTGATGTAGTCGAAATTAAAGCACACGAAAAAGGATTAAAACTGAATTTGCAAATCGATGAATCTGTCCACGATAACCTAATCGGCGACCCAACAAGATTAAGACAAATCCTAACAAACCTAGTCAACAACGCCGTCAAATTCACCGATAAAGGCGAAGTCACTATCAAAATCAAACCATTCCACAAAAAAATTAACCAAACAAAAATCGACGATAACACCACCAACATAAATTTGAACGAGACAGATTCGCCCGAAGATAATTTATCAGATAATTTGCAAGATAATTTGCGCAACGGAAAAAGTTGTGCAATCGGGACGAATGATCTTTTTCGTGCGGAGGAGTTGTTTGGCGGCGCGATTGTGGCGGATGGGGTTGTGATGTTGTCGTTTGAGGTTGCGGATACCGGAATCGGGATGACGGACGATCAGATTTCGCATTTGTTCAAGTCATTCTCACAAGCGGATGATTCGACAACACGTAAATACGGCGGCACTGGTCTCGGATTGGCGATTTCTAAAAATCTTGTTGAGCTTATGGGCGGTTCGATAATGGTGTGCAGCGAGTTGGGCAAGGGGTCTGAGTTTCGGTTCGTGATTCCGTTTATGAAAGTTGAGCAGCCGCCGCTTCAAGATATTGCGGTAGATTTGTCAAATAAACGGATACTGGTTGTTGATGATGATCCGGTAGCTCGTGAGCATATTCGCGAGTTGGTTGTTTCTTTGTCGATGCGAGTCACCGCCGTCGATTCAGGCGACGCAGCAATCGCCGCACTGTTGAACGCAACAAAAAATAATATCCACTACGACCTAACTCTGCTCGACTGGAAAATGCCAAGAATGGACGGAATCGAAACAATACGACGAATCAGAATGTCACCGGAAATCAAAGAACAACCACAAATCCTAATGATCTCCGCATACGACAGAAACGAATGCCTACGCCAATCACGAGAATTAGGATTGGCAGGATTCCTCGTCAAACCCGTGACAATGAAAGGATTGCAAGAAGCCCTCCAATCAGCATTCAATAACAAATCAACAATCCCAACACCAGAAAACATCCTAACACCAAAAGGCGATAACATACACGGCAAAAAAATTCTACTAGTCGAAGACAACAAAATAAATCAACTCGTCGCAAGCGAAATATTAAAGTCACTTGGAGTCGAAATTGAAATCGCAAACAACGGAATCGAAGCAATCGAATCAGTACAAAAAAACGATTTTGACCTGATCCTAATGGATGTACAAATGCCAATCATGGATGGCTTGACCGCAACAAAAGAAATACGCAAACTACAAAAAAACTCCGCCGCAAGAATACCAATACTCGCCATGACCGCAAACGCAATGGATACCGATTACCAAAAAAGCGTCGAAGCCGGAATGGACGACCACCTAACAAAACCAATCGACCCCGAAAAACTAAAACAATCACTAGAAATATGGATCGGAAAAATCACAACAAACAAATAAAACAAAGAGATTTTTTATTGTGGATTTTTTGGTTACAGATTTTTGATCTCAACTACCAAGTTCTCTAATTTTCATTGCGCAACGGAAATTAGAGAACTTGATACTATTTCTCGGCTAGGCGCGGAAGACTCGGCAACATGATGGTAAATTTTGTCCCGCAATTCGGCTCACTTTGGACACTGATATTTCCACCGTGTGATTTTATGATTTTTTGCGTTGTTGCCAAACCGAGTCCGCTGCCGACCTTCTTCGTGGAATAAAAAGCCGCATAAAGATTCGCAAGCGTCTTCTCATCCATACCAACCCCCGTATCAATCAAATCAATAATGATTTCATTGCCGCCCGCCCGTGTGCTTATCATTAGTTGACCGCCTGCGGGCATCGCCTGCAAGGCGTTCAAAAGCAGATTTATCAAAGCCTGATGAAAAAGCCCGCGATCAATCAACACCGTCGGCAAATCACTCGCAAGATACGCTATCACCTCAATATGCAACTCCACCGCCTTCGGACGAAAAAATTCAATTACCTCGCGAATCTCATCATTGACATTGCCCGGAACAAGCTCAGGATTGTCCGCTTTAGTGAACCGCAAAAAATCATCCAACAACGACTCCAACCGCCTACACTCACTCTGCACAACCTTTATCCGTTGCTGCGCACGACGCGATTGCGGCGAATCTATCAACTCAAGATCCTCCGACAACAACTCAATATTCAACCTAATCGTCGATAACGGATTCTTGATCTCATGCGCAAGACCACCAGCTAACCTTGTAATTTCAGTATATTGATCGTTCATACACGAGCAGGTAGTAAAATAAGCGTAAAAATTGAGGCTATTTTGTACATTTACATCGAAATATTGAAACACAAGTTACAAACGAATCACACAGACACAATCCACTCCCTCACAGCAAATCAGCGAACTCATCTATCGTTTTACAATCAAACACATGATCCATCAGCGCATCAAGCACAATCGGATCACGCTTCGAAAGAACCTGCTCTCTGATACCACTACTCACGTTATTAAAACGCCTGTCCAATAATTTTAATATTGATTCGGCCTTACCTTCGGCCTTACCTTCGGTCTTACCTTCGGCTTTACCTTCGGCTTTACCTTTGGCTATACCTCTGGCTTCCAATTTTGGTCCTTCTGTTTGTATGATGTCTGTGTAAGCTTCTGCGTATAGTTTTGTACACATTTCTGCGTAGGTACCTGTTAACATTTTTTCAGCCATTTCTTCTCCTTTCTTTCCTTGTACCAATGTTCTGACAACTTCGGCACACTCGTCAAAATTGATTTTTGTTTTTGAATAAATAAACGTACAAATCGAATAGATAACTTCCTCTATCCGCCTATCAATTGCTGTTGTACGGAATCGTTCCAGTATGGTGGACAAATTACCTTGCAACGTCCCGTCGTACAGACGTTTCATTGTCTCAACAAACGCCTGCGTCTCAGGGCGACCGGGCAAATTGTCATACGAAAAATTGTTCAAATTAATTCGCACCAACTTTGATTGCGGAACATAAATCCGCAACGCCTCCGGCAAATTCTCGTACATATCTTGAAAGTAAGCAACATCGTTGTCCTTGTCTTCGCCGCAAAAAATAACGATTCCGATCATTATATACGGACGAAACGAGGATTTTGATGTCGGGCAATCGGCTCTACGCCATTTGTCGTAATTTGCCAAGAACATGTACGCGTAAATTTGGATGAACACAAAATGTCCCAAAA
>JAISQS010000434.1 GCA_031274045.1 Planctomycetaceae bacterium
AAAAATCATCAAGATAAATTAGAACAAATTATCCATAACATTACAGGAGAAAGAAGTATGTCTACCCTTTACGAATTGTGGACAACAGAAGCAGCAGAAAAAGCCACAGCAGAAGCCACAGTAAAAACCCAATCCAAAGCTAAAGCCGAAGAGATTATTAGTATTTTATCGCACCGTTTGAAATCACCATCAAAAAATCTCCGTCAGAAGATCAAGCAAGTCTCTGATATTGATAAGCTGAACGAGTTAGCCGAATTCGCGTGGACGTGTGTTTCGGTAGATGAATTTGCAACTGCCTTTAACTGAAAAGTTATCAATACTGCTTGCGTGCGTTTGGCAAGCAGCGGCAAAGCTAATGCTAATCTTTTTGAAATTGGTAACCGCCAAAGCTTCACCAGAACACGATCTTAACCTCTTATTGCCGAATAAGGGATAAGGTCTCTGGTGAGGCTTGTAAGTGGGGTTGCTGTTGCTTTCGTTTTTTGGTTTATCGTTTCGACAAAATGTATGTTTCATATTTTTTTATTTCTTCTATCCAACTAGTACTCATTGGTACGTTGTTTTGCTGGCAATAGTAATCCCAAACTAACCCAAAAGGCATCGATTTGAGTTCCTCTAATACTGCAAGCCGCCGCGTATAGTCGCCTTCAATTTCCCATCTACGCAAGTCATCAATCGGTTCAAGCAACGCAGCTAACAACGCTTTTAGCATTGCGCGTGTACCGATGACCCACGCGGCAATTCGATTGATCGTCGCATCAAAAAAATCTAAACCAATATGCGTCCGCGCAAGAAGATCATTCCTAACAAGCTCCTCCGCAATTCCACGCAAATCATCATTCCAAATCACAACATGATCACTATCCCAACGCACCGGACGACTCACATGCAACAAAATCTCTTTCACAAAAAGCGATAACCCCGAAAGTTTATCAGCTATCGTCTCAGTCGGATGAAAATGACCCGAATCAAGACATATCAACTTGCCGCGACTCAAAACATACCCCATGCAGAATTCATGAGAACCAACTACATACGTCTCCGAACCTATGCCAAATAACTTACTCTCAATCGCATCCAACTCAAATTTCGGATTCAGACTCTCCGAAAAAATCTCATCAAGCGATTCAACCATCCGACGACGCGGCGAAAGACGATCAACCGGTATATCCTTATAACCATCTGGCATCCAGAAGTCGACAACCGACGGAGTACCTAATTGATGCCCCATCGACTCCGCGATTTTGCGACAAGCAATACCATGACGCACCCAAAATTGACGTTTCGATTTCTCAGCCGACGAAATTGTGAAACCATCCGCCGCTAACGGATGCGAAAAAAACGTCGGATTAAAATCAAGACCAAGTCCATTAGACTTTGCCCAATCAATCCAAGCCTGAAAATGCTCCGGTCTAATCTCATCACGGTCAACCTTCAATCCACCACTCTCAAGATAAATCGCATGAAGATTAAAACGGTGTTTGCCCGGAATTAAACGAAACGCAAATTCCGCATCATCCCGAAGTTGAGAAGCTGTTTTCGCTTTGCCCGGATAATTACCCGTCGCAAGGATACCGCCGTCAGTCAAACCGCTCGATGTCTCAAAACCACCAACATCGTCACCTTGCCAACAATTCAAGGAAATCTTAATATTCTCCAAACGACCCATCGCAGCATCGACATCAACTCCAATTACCGAATAACGCTCTTTTGCGAGCCTATAATCTGATTCTACTCTATTCATTTTTTTTCAAAAAAAGTTTTTGTGTTATGTTTAGTTTTTGCGGCAAAAAAAATCACCGCAACACGCCGTACAAAGTTCTGCAATTTTTATTACCCGATAGTTGTTTTTGTCAACAGATTTTACAGATTAGTTTTTTATTAAAATTTGTTAAATTTGCTGACAAAATTAAAACTCAAGACTCTTTTATCGTTTTTTGTTGATATGTTAAAACAAAATACAAAAGCGTGTTACGATAAGTTATCGCCTTGCATTGCATAAAAAAACAATCAACGTTACTCAAACCAATTCGCAACTCGTTACCAGTTTCTCCCTCCCTCAATAACTAACAAAGTCACCACACGCGCGCCCTTATCCCCTTATTCGTTGCGGATAAAACTCACTGTCACGCAACGGATCAAACAATAAGGGACAAGGGCGCGTGCGGGGTGGTTCGTGTGTTATTAAGGGAGGGGAAAATGGTTACCAGTTATGGTTCGGTTTTGCAAAAAACTCTTTTATTATTTCATGTTAGCTCGCCAACAAAAACAATATAAAAAAGCCAAACTCGATTGCGATCTTTTTCACATTTTGTAACAAGTCTGATATTCCAAATTGAACTTTATGATTCTGTTTCTTTTGGTTCTTTGGTTGATTTTTTTGTGGTTGGTTCGGGTGGGGTTATATTTTTTTTGTTTTTGTTTTCGTTTTTTGGTTTGGTGTTTTCTGGTTGTTCATCTTTTTTTTCGTTGCTTTCGTTGCTTTCTACTGCTTCAATAACCGCGTGCGGATGTTTGTTCAAAATTTTTACGCGGCGCGGTTCAAATTCCTCCGTCAATGTTTCAATCTCAGATAAATCACACAAGTCCCGCCAAATAGACCATTCGGGCAATGGTTGTATGTTTTGATCGAGAATTTTCAAATATTCATTTATGACTTCTTTTGCGCTCTTTATCATTTTGTTTTTTGCAAGAAACATCGCAAAAACGAATGAGGCATGTTTCAACATTTCAAAGTCATCCGTGCAATGATCTCCGCTTTTAATCCGATTCTCAATTAACGAAATTACTTCTGCGAATCCGCGCCGCGATTTGTCGATACGCATTGCAACATCCATCGCTTTTGCGTAGGACAAGAGCGACATAACCAGATAGCGATCCGCGCTTGGTACATTACGTTTTAACATATCTCTTGCCGAATCAATATCGCGAAGATAAACCGCCTCCGCTCGGTTCACTCGACCCATCAATAATTCCGCCAATGCCCACCTTTGCAAATTTATACGCAACTCCGACGCATAATAACGCCAACGATCCTCAAAAAATTCAGATGATCGCACCCGTTGCTCGATCTCCAAAACCTTCTCCAAAAATTCCTTGTTGTTTGAATCAAAATGACGCTCGCGTTCCATTGCACGAAGCGACTCCAACTCACGAACATAATAACGCTTCTGCAACAGCAACTTGTCAAGCTCCGACAAAAGCAACTCCCAACAATTCACCGCCAACTCATAATCAACAACCGCCGAATCAAAATCACCTATTCCTTGCAACAAACAACCACGCATCTGCCAAAAAAATGCTTGCTTCATACGGAAAAAAAGATACACCGCCGGATCCTCCTGAACATCCTTGAAACCAAACTCTCCTCCCGATTTCGCTTCTTGATCTTCTTTGTGATCTTCTTTGTGTTCATCTTTTTTTACAATCGAATCAATCATATTGTCAAATGCAACATTGTCAACATCGTCTCCGATTCCAACCTCCTCAACCGCAATTGATGCTTTGTCAAAATCATTTTTAATTTTATCGTCAGCGATTTCGCCGGTTTCAATTTTGCCGTTGTTTGTTTGAGTGTCGTTTTTGATATTATTTTCGGATTTATCTTTGTTGTTATTTTTTGTTTTTTGTTTATTTATTTTTTGGTCAATTTGAATTTTGTTTTTATCAGCGGCGGCAATTATACGGTCATCAATATTTATTGTGTTGGATGTTTTGATGTTGGCATCTGTTTTATTGTTATTTTTTGCGTTTGGGACGGCTTCGATTTTAACGTTTACTTTGCTTATGCTGTTATCTTTTGCTTTTGCTTCTTCGAATACGGTGATGGTTCTTGCGAGGGTTTCGGCGACGACAGTCATGTCAAAATGCAAGTCCGGATCCGCTTGAGCGTCGGCAATTTCTTTCGGGCTTGCGTAACCTTTTACGATGATTTCCGTATTCTGATCGGCGGTGATTCTCAACTGTCCGGTTTCGAGAGAAGCGACGGTGAATTTAGCTTTTCGTGTCAGGTTTTTTTTGACAACAGAGACATAACCTTTGTAAATTTTTTCGCCGGCGTTTTTATCGTAATTGTTCGCGTCTCTTTCGAGTGATAGTTCGTAATTTTTACTTTTGTTTTCAATATTTTTTGCTTTTGCTTTTTTGATTTCCGAATCTATTTCAAAAGTATCTATTCTTGTTACGTTTTTATGTATGTCGTTTGTGTTCCAAGTTTCTGTGAATGATTGGCTGACTGATTCGGCATTTTTTGACAAATTCATTTCCTTTATTTTGACTGGTTTCATGGGAAAAGTTTTGTCGATTAGGTGTAGTCCTTTGTTTATTATTTTAATTGTATCTTCTGCGATTTGCCGTAGATTGTCTTTTATTGGTTTGGGTTCGGTGTCGTTTTGAATATATTTTGCAACGAATTCGACGTATTGCGAATATCCGTACAATATGTCAAAGACTCTGTTTCTGTTGTTGTCATCGTTGTTGTTGATATTGATATCGATCTGTTGTCGGAAGTAGTCAAATGCTTCCGTTTGCCGATTCTGTAGCAAATATAATTGTGCGATTTCCGTCAACGTCTCACCCCATTGCAAGTTTGACCATGGCGTATCGAGCATGTCGATTTCGTCGTCCGCAATTGCGCGAAAAATTCGCATTGCTCGTTTTGAGTCTTCTATTGCGTCATCTATATTTCCAATTTCTTTATTTGCAATTGATTTCAACATAAACACCGCCGCCAACTCGCTGCGGTACTCAAAATTACCGTCATCAACCGCAGCTTCCAGCAAGCCGATCAACTCGTAAAAAATACCGAACATTTTGTCGTAATCATCGAGAGCGCGGTATGTACTGATCATTTTGCGAAACGCCGAAACAAGATTCGGCAAAATCTCCGGATGACCTTCTATGAATCTGCTTTTGAGTGCGGAGATTGCTTGGGTTTGCAAATTTATTGCGTCTTGGTATCGCTCACGGGCAACGAGCATGTTTGCGTAATTAAGGCGTATCACTCCGATTGAATACGGGATGAAAGTCTCATCTTCATCGCCGACAGGTCTGAATTCGGATGCTTGTTGGTAGACGCGAATGGCTTCGTTGTATGTCAATTCGGCATCGTCGAACCGGTGCATATCGGTATAAATATTTGCACAACACATCAACAAATTCGCCAACCCTGTCCGCACAACATAATCACCCGGCGTACCCAATTGACCTTGACGCAAGGATTGCCGGAAGATGTCGCGGGCGCGTTCAAAATCGTCTAACGCCTCGTTCAAATGATTTGCTTTTTCTTGCAACATTCCGCGATGTTGATACATAGTTGTCAACACGGGCATTACTTGCGGCTGACCGCTTGTTACGAGATTGACAACCGTATCGATTGCTTCGTTGACGTGGACAACTGCTTCGTGAATATTTCCGAGTCGTTCTTGCATTTTTGAGATATTCATTAGAGCCTGAATCAAGAAACCGGTGTAGTCGGTTTCGTCGTCGGGCATACGATTTTCCATGCCTTCTCTGATTGAGTTTAATCCGCGTTGAAAATCTGCCAGACCGGTAACGGCATCGCCCATTTGAACGTGCGTATTACCTAGCGATAGTAGAGCTGCGACGAGTTGGGGGCGAAAAACGGTTGAGCCGTTGTCAACAAGTTGTTCCCAAATGCGGGCTGCTTGTTCTTGTGCGGCGGCGGCGGCGGACGCTGCACCAATCGGATGATTCAATATCTCCGATTTGTTCATCAACGTTATCGCAAGCATATTCAAACCGTTCGGGTCTTCGGGAGATATATTATCGTTAATGTAACGTATAACTTCATTGTGTTCGGGCAAAGCTGCTTCGGCTCCTTTTTGTGCGCGGATAAGAACTGTCCTAAACATTCGGCATCGAACTGCGGATAATTTGAACTCAACCTGACCCTCGTCAACAAGCTGATCAGCGATTGCAATAGACTCATCAACCAGATTGATCGCATCACTCAAACGCGTACTCTCCGCCGCAAAATGCGCCTGACGCATCAACAACTCCGCCAACTCAGGACGAACAAACAAAGAACCGGACGCAAGCTCTCCCCGAAGCCGCTTGACTGCTTCGTCAAGCGTCTCACGCGGACGGTCTCCATTATGTTCACTAAATCCATCGTAACTGCTCATATTATACGTAACGTACTATAAATTTCTTTGGTATAGAATCGTAAAAGCCGCCAATAAAAACGTGAAGAGCAAAATCAAAAAACTAAACAAAACGTAAATTCTCGATAACCGAAAGTATGTCATAAGGCTCTTTTATCGTTTCTTATTGATGTGTTAAAGCAAAATATAAAAGCGCGCTGCGATAAATTATTACCTTATACTTTTTATACTTGAAAATTCCCATTCGCAATCATCATCGCCATAATTTTGTTACCGATATTGATTCCCGACTAACTCACGCTTTACCAATTCGCGATGCGCGACCAACTTTACTTACCTTAATAACTATTCGACAAACGGAGTTGGCTACCTTACGTTGCGGCGAATTTTTTTACGCCCCAACGGGGCAAAAAGCCCGTAGCACAGGGCAACGCCCTGTGAAAAGTCGTTCCCAATAACTCTCGCCCTGAAAGGGCAAAAGCCCAAAGGGGGCGGAAAAAACTTCGGTTCACCAACACGCCAAAACCTCATTTCAACCTAATTTTTCAAACAAAACAACCGTTAGCGAAGGGGGCTTGCCCCCTCGTTATACCACACATCTTTCGATATCTTATTTTTTTAGAGAATACGGAATAAACGAAATAGGCAAAACAAACGAAATTTTACCATCAACTCTTTTCGTTTATTTTGTATTTTTCGTATGGTTCGTATTCTCAAAAAACTTGTGTGGTATAACGAGGCATCCCGCCCGCGTTCCAGTCCGTCACCGCTTCGCGGCGAACTTATGCGGTATAACGAGGGGGCAAGTCCCCTTCGCTAATGGTTGTTTTGTTTGAAAAATTAGGTGGAAATGAGTTTTTGGCGTGTTGGTGAACCGAAGTTTTTTCCGCCCCCTTTTGGCTTTTGCCCTTTCAGGGCGAGAGTTATTGGGGGCGACTTTTCACAGGGCGTTGCCCTGTGCTATGAGCTTTTTGCCCCGTTGGGACGTAAAAAAATTCGCCGCGATGTAAGACCAGCCAATACCATTTGTCGCATAGTTATTAAGGTAAGTAAAGTTGGTCGTACATCGCGAATTGGTAAAGCGTGAGTTAGTCGGGGATCAATATCGGTAACAAAATTATGGCGATGGTGATGGCGAATGGGAATTTTCAAGTATAAAAAGTATATTACTTACTCTACATTGCTTCTTTTTCTTCGTAGAATCCAGAGTCGAACAGGGCAGTAATCGCATCAGCGGCATCATCTGCATCAACACCACTCACCAACAACTCCAACCTGTCACCCTGAAACGCCCCCAACGCAAGAAGATCCAAAACACTACGGCAGTCCGCAGCATAACTCCCCTTCAAAAGCTTGATGTCAGAAACAAACTCACCCGCCTTTTTTGCCAAGATCATACCAACCCGCGCATGAACTCCACAGCGGTTCGTCACTGTCAATGTCCTTTTAACACTACGGGTTGACATAAAAATATTCTCTCAAATTCTAATTAACAGTTTCAAACCAATTGCACTCACTCTCTCGTTTACGTTTATAAACTTGGCGAACCTAAATTCGGACTGGCTCCCAAATACATCCCCAACAAAACGAAACCGGCACGTCAATAAACCTCGCCCAAACTCCCCCACAATAAACCCGATAGCGCAAGCACAATAGATTACCGTCTGTTCAGACGGCTAAAATAAAATTGATACCAGTACAACACTGCAACTTTGCCTATTTGCCAAAGGAGTTATTGTCAGCTTCCTCAAGTAGCTGTAAAACGTCGTCTTTGTTTTTTGCCTGTTTCAAAAACCTGCAAAAAGTATCATCCTTCAACTGCCGCGTGATATGTTCCAACGTCCTCAAATGCTCACCCGGTCTATCGTTCGGCGACACCAGCAAGAAAAACAACTGAACCTTCTCACAGTCAAGACTCTCAAAATCTATCCCGTCAGCACTGATCGCAATACACCCAACCAACCGATCAACACTCTCATGTTTAGTGTGAGGCACTGCTATCCCGCGACCTATGCCGGTTGATCCCAGCTCTTCGCGTTTAACTATTGCCTTGACAATAGCCTCGTAGTCGGACTCTTTGATACCGCCTGCGTCGACCAAAGAACGAACCATTTCGCGAATTACACCTTGTTTATTGGATGCCTTGATATCCGCACTCACTGCCCCAGACAATATAAAATCGGCAAATTTCATTAACCATACTCCTTAGACTAATATGTTAAATTTTTTGTCAAACAATACCCAATCAAAAGCTCCATCAATTTCTTATCAAAAAAACCTTCCTGAAAAAAACAACAAACCCAAAAACACATAAAACCAACAACCAAAATCCGATAAATCGTACAAATAAATTTGCCGATTAGGATTTTGGTGTGATGTTGTCAGAATGTTGCTTCGTGACCTTTATTGTGATCTTGGATTTTTTCTTTGTATTTCTTTATCTGCTGTTCTAACTTGGCGACTACTTGATCGAGCGAGCCGAACATGTCCGCCGAACTATGCTCCGCAACAAACGTCCGCTTATGCTCCGGCGTAACCACCACCTCAATACGCGGCTCATCACTCCTCTCAAGATCAACCGTCACATCTATCGACATCAACCGCTCAAAAAATCTCTGCAACTTGCTAACTTTACTTGAGATTTTATCCTTCGTAGCCTCCGCAATATCACCATGACGCGTCGCTATGTTTATCTGCATATCAAAAATTCCTTTGATTAATTTTATAAATTTTCGCAATTGTAACCAGCCAAAATTTGCATTTGACTACTTCCGTTTTGTACCGTACATCACTTGATCCGCGCCAAATTTATCCGAATCTTGCTGTCAAATTTTTTTGCCAAAAATTGCCGACTCCCAAATGAGGGGTAAAAGTATATCAGCCAAAAAACAAAATAAAAGGGGACAGGGAACAACCAAAATAAACGACACTAAAATCTATTTTTCCCCAAACAATAATTCATTCGAGTTGCCGCCGATTCCGCCTTTTAGTTGACCTTTGTGTGTTGTTTTTATTTTGATTGGTGCGGGGATTCCTTCCATTTTTCTTTTATTTTTATTTTTGGAGTCGTCTTTGTCGGGTGTTTGTGATGGGTCTGTTTCGGTTTTTGATTCGTCTGATTTTGGTTCGGTTTTCTCTTCCGGCTGCTCAACCGGAGTCAGTTGCCTGATTGAGAGAGCAATCCGCTTCGTCTCCGTATCAATCGACACAATAAAAACGTCCGTCCACTCGCCTTCTTTCAAAACTTCGTGGACATTGTTCACGTGTTTGTGCGACAACTCGCTGATGTGAACGAGTCCCTCCACACCCGGCATTAGTTCGATGAATGCGCCGAACTCTGTGATTTTTGTTACTTTGCCTCGTGCTTGTGATTTTTCTTGGAATCGTTCAAAAATATTTGTCCACGGATTCGACGCGTCGTCGCGATAGGTCAAAGAAATCTTGTTCGTCCCTTCCTCAATTTTATCAATCCTGACAGAGATTCGTTTTCCTTCGCTTACGACATCAGACGGATGCCGCACTCTCCCCCACGCCAACTTGCCAATCGGCACAAAACCATCCACACCGCCAAGATCAACAAACACACCGCCATCAATAATTTTCCGCACAAGCCCCTCGCGAATTTGTCCGACAGCCAACTCCGCGATCAATTCTTTCCGCTTCTCCTCACGCTCGCGTTGCAACATTGACCGCCGACTCAAAACAAGATTGCGCCGCTCTTGATCAACTTCCTCAACAACACACGTAAATTTTTGCCCGACATATTGCTCTAAATTCTCAACACGGAAAAGATCAATTTGACTTATCGGGATGAATCCGCGTAATCTGTTTACTTCGCATTCGAGTCCGCCGTTGTTTGTTTTTGTTATTTTGGCATCGACGATCATTCCTTCTTGAACCTGTGACCATTCGCGTACATCCGCCGCCGCGAGAGGAACGGTGACATCGTAAAGTCCTTCGTCTAAGTCAAGCTTGCCCACCGTAACTTCAATCTCATCTCCGGCTTTCGGTTCTGCATCCGGCGGAAACATATTCAATAAAACAACCCCCTGTTCCCGCGCATTCAAATCAAGAAACAGACTATCACCGCGAACAGCCAGCACCTTCGCCTTCAATTTCGTACCAACCTCAATTACAGCTTTATCGACAAGTTCAGAAGCCTTGTCCATTAGATTCCCCAAAGAATCAGCACCATCAAGCGAACCATAATTCATCACCGCGTCAAACTCCGCCTCCAAATCAGCCGACATTTTACCGCCGCGCATCTTTGGAATAGCAACCCTACCCGACGAAGGCACCCTCAATTCACTAAGTTTATTTTTGCCCGCATCCTTATCAGCTTCTTTGGCAACAGCGGCACTTGCGTCGTCATTATTTTGCGCAACGTTTTCGGGACGATCAATTTTATCGTTATTTTTTGGGTCGGTAACGTCAATTTGATTTGCGTCAAGATTGCTGTTCTGTTTGTTGTCTGAATTTGTGTTTTGGTTATTGTCCGGCGTGGTTGGATCGACGACTTTGATTGTAGGTTGAGCGCGGTATGCTTCGGGGTTACGTTGTGAGCCGATCAGACGTTTCGGGCGCGCGACGGGCGGGGTTTGAGCTGTTTGACGGGGTGGATCGACAACGGGCGGCGTAGCGGGGGACACCGCATTAGAGTCTGCTTTTTGTGCATCATGCGGGGCATCAATTGATTCAATTGATTCAATTGAAGACAACTTATCTGACAATGTAGCAGGAGTGACATTTGACGAAACAAAATCTGCGCCGGTATCCGCAGCAGAACTATTATCTGAGCTTTCGATTTCGGAAAACATGAGTTAGTGATGGTGTGAGTTGGTAGTGAAAAGTTGTGTCCGTTTGTGACATATCAATTGAACTTTGTAATCCGCTACGAATACGAACAGCCTCAATTGCGAACAGTCTCAATTCGACGAGACAAAATATGGACAACGCCACGACAAAGGCAAATCTATTGCGGGTAAATCAGATTTTACGCTTTTGCACCAGTAAAATTTATTGTGCGTTGCGTATAAAAATCAAAAAACGCATCCGCCCGCTCAACAAGGGGCGAAAGTATATCACATACAAAAAATGATGGAAGGCAGTATACAAACGCCTGTTCAAAATCTAAATTGACAATAAAAAAATATCTACCTTACCTTTTTTAGCACGCAGATAACGAAGATTTTAATGATATTCGCAGATAAAGAATTGTTATGCGGGCGTTTTACAGCGTTTATATTGAAAATCCACGTAAATCCTGACAATCTGCGTCATCCGCGTGCTAAAAAAACTAATTTGTATAAATCTGTTGACAATATTCTTCTCCTCTCTTCTCTCCCCTTCCCTTCCGGTGAATTTCTTTTTGGCGTATTGGCGTGAAAATTTATGCGAACGATATGAAAAATTACTCTAATCCCGACAACCAAAACAACCGATATATGCGCAGGTGGGGTCTTGCCCGAAATGTCTTTTGACAAAAACAGAACCCAAACAACAAAAAAACTCAACCCGATCTACACAAAACAGAACCCGATCGGCACAAAACAGAACCAGACCGGCAAAAAACTCAACCAGACCGGCACAAAACAGAACCAGACCCGCAAAAAACTCAACCCACAAACAACACCCCCCAACATCAGGACGTATCCGGTTAATTGCCGGAATGCCGCATTATGTCAACCATTCATAACCCAACAAACCTCAAAGTAAACACCGGAACGCTAATCAGCCAGCTCACTCTCGCAAAAACAAACGACGCGATCACAAAATCAATACGTAATCTCTCAACAGGATTGCGGATTGAATCCGGCAGGGACGATCCTGTTGGATTTATTGCGGGCAACTCGATGCGTACTGACTTGAGCTTGATGGCGCAAGCCGTCGCGAACGGGCAACGCGCCGACAGCGTTCTCTCCCAAGTTGACAGCACCCTCGCGAATATCAGCAACCTCATGAACGACCTCAGAGGTATCGTAACACAAGCCGCAAACACCGGTGTTGAAAACGCGCAGACTTTGGCGGCGTTGCAGACGGAAGCCGACGCAATCATCAGCGCCATCGACTTCTACTCAACCTCCTCAACTTTCAACGGGCAAAAGCTCCTTGACGGCTCGCTAGACTTCAACCTCTACGGAAGCGATACAACAAGATTCCAAAAAATCGAAATCAGACAAGCAAACTTTCTCGGAAGAACCGAGAAAGATGTCGCCGTACAAGTCATTTCCCCCCCAACACAAGCAAAACTCCAATACCAACTCGGCGGTCTGGCAAATGATGTCGTTTTCACTTTGGGCGGCACGGGGGGCAATCATGTCTTTTCTTTTGACAAGTCGGCGGCTTTGAGTGATATTGCGAATGACGTGAACCGGTTCAGTGACGCGACGGGGATTGCCGCGAGGGTCTATTCGCAAGGTACAGCCGGTTCGCTTGCCTTGACTTCTTATGGAAAAAACAATGACATCTTGGTCACGGCGAGCGAAGCCGGAACGGAGAGCGGGAATTTTGTCGTCAAGTATTCCGCTCCCAAATCGGGGAACGACACCGCCTACCTAAACGTCACACAAGGCTACGCCAACACGCCTACTACTATTGAGGTGGTGTTGCAAACGGAGGCGTGGGCAAATGCAGAATACTCCTTCAACAACCCCGCCGCAAACGCACCCATTCCGAACTCAAACAACGCCTTCACGATTGCCGCGAAATACGCCGGCGAAGAATTTAATAACGTCGAATTTGAAATAAGCAACATCTACGGAAATACCGACGGGTTGACCGAAGGGATAAGTATTGATTTTGCAAGTCAGCCGAAGAAGTTCACGATCAACGTCTCCGTCAACGAAGCAGACCCGAATGATCCGGCGAACACGACGGTCAACGATTTGGCACAATGGATTGCGGATGATCCGGCGGCATCGGCTTATTTTGAGTTGCGTAATTCCGGTTCGTCGAATGGGACTGGTGTGATAAATCCGGCGGGCGGGTTTACGTTATCGAAGGAGGGTGTTGACGGGGGCAAGGTCACTTCGACGGCGGAGCAGATTGCGGCTTTGTTGAATACGTCTCCTTTGCTCAAAAACGCGGATGGTTCGGGGCGGGTTTCGGCAACTATTCCGGCGGGGGCGTTGGGCAATGGTGTACTTTCGCCGTTTTTTGACGCAGCCTATTACGGCAATCCGCAGGAGAATAATCTCTTGCAATTCCTCGCCCCTGAGAATGCGCCGACGATAGAATTTGTTTCGGTTCCAAATGAATCTTTATCGATTGACACAACATCTTCGCCGCCGGTTTACGGCTATGCGTCGGCGGCGGTGCAAGGTTATGATGCCGGCACGTCGTTTACGCTCAAGTCCCGCGAACCCGGTACGCAAAACGACAATGTCGCCGTAATCTTTCGGGACGCGGCGGAGGAGTCGGCGGTGTTCGATCCCGAACGCAACGCGGTAGTGGTGTCGGTCGATTTTTCGGGGCGGGCTTCGGGGCAAAATCCTGCGGGATATTTTACGATGTCTGATTTGGTTAATCTTGTTGATGCTGATCCGATTGTTGGGAGTCGGTTTTCGGTTGTTCCTCTTACTCCGTACAGTCAAGACGCGCCGCCGGAGTTCAGTAGTTCTGCGTATATAGGGATTGATTCGGAGGTCGGCAAGACGACTGGCGGGTTGGTTTCAAGCGGTACTGTGACGATTCATCTTGAGACGGGGTCGGATGGGATTGTTCGGACGACGGCGAATGACTTGGTGAAATTTTTCAACGACCCGCCAACAGAAGAAGCGAAGATTATTCTGGACAAATTGGGGATCAGCGTTTCGGTGATAAGTCCGGGCAACACAACAGAGACTGCTTCTACTACCGGCAATTCGTCTATTGGGTCAGGCTTGTTGGGTGCTTCGTCTAGCTCAAAAAGTGCTGATTCGGAGTGGAATTTTGGCGAGATTGAATTTGGCAAGAGTCTTCCGAATGTTAATGCGACTGCTTATTTGCTTGCACAAAACGGGTCGGATGCGGTGTTGCAGGTGACGGCGCGGAGTTCTGATCCGAAGTATGCGGGGACGGAGATTGTGGTGGTGGCAAATTCCGGCGGGACGGCTGTTTCTTATGATCCGGTTTCAAAACAGATAACGATAGGGATTGACCCGAATAATCCGCCAACATCACAAAATATCTCGGATTTAATAAATTCCGACCCGAATTTAGCCGATCTGTTTATAGCTACAATACCGAATTCCGTCGGCGTTCCCCTTGGTTCACAACCCGGAAGTGCCCCCATAGCGGTTGGGGACAAGGGGACGCTGCGGATGATTCCTGATGACGCTGCCAAAGCTGCGGCGGCGGGAGCGGCGATGGTTGGGAATAGTGACAGTGAGGAGATGGGGTTGACCTTTTATTCTGTCGGGTATGGTAGTGGGGAGTTTGTTGAGGTGATTTCTGGTGCGGGAACGTCTTTCCCTGTTCGCGACAAATTTGGGATGATTTCTGAGCGGGCTTATGGTACGGATGTTGTGGCGTTGATTGATGGGTTATCTTGTGTTGGTTCCGGTTTGTCTGCGGTTGCGTCTACTACGGATTTGGACATGACGTTGACTTTCAATGAGGATATTGTTGCGGGTGCGGTGTTAGGTTTTCGCATTTCCGGTGGTGGTGTTTTGATTCAGTTGGGTCAAGTTGCGACTTCGAGTCAACAGGCAAGAATAAGCATTCCAAGTGTTCATAGTTCGGAGCTTGGCGGAGTCAATGGCTTCCTATCTCAAATAAGGAGCGGCGGGATTAGTGATTTGACGACGGACACGGCTTCGGCGTTTAGGATTATTGATGAGATAACTGCGGATATTGCGTCGTTGCGTGGTAGGTTGGGGGCGTTCCAAAAGAGCCGTGTTGAGGCGAATATTGAAAATTTGACGGATGCGATAGAGATTGAGACGGGGGCGATGAGTGATATTGTTGACACGGATTTTGCGTTGGAGTCGTCGGAGCTGCTGCGCCAACAACTCCTAATGCAATCCAACGTAACCGCACTACAACTATCAATGCAATCAAGACAAATGCTGCTAGGACTTTTAACCGGATAATGACTGCGGAGATGTTGCGTTGGGTAACGTAATGTAGGCAACCGACCGCGTTGGTATTGTAGGGGCGAGGCTTGCCCTCGTCCCAAAGGATCGCGAAACGTGTAGGCGACACATAAGGTAGACAACCGACAACATAAGGTAGGCAACCGACAACATAAGGTAGGCAACCGACAACACAAGGTGGGCAACCGACAACACAAGGTGGGCAACCGACCGCCGGGCGGTTGCGTCGGCGTACCCGCCGACTGCGGGATCGTGAAACGCATCGGTTCGCCAAACCGTCAAGCGTTGTAGGGGCGAGGCTTGCCCTCGTCCCGATGGTGCGTGAAGCGTGTCGGTGAATCAATACGTTTCGTGTCCTGTATTATTGACGGCAAGTCCCTGTCGATAGAGTTGTGGTGGTTTATTTTGTTGTGTTTATTTTTTGGTGAATGTTTTTTTGTATTTGCAAGTTATTTGAGGGGAGCTTGTGGAGATTGGGGGTATTCCAATGACGGATGTTGACAAGTCGCCGGATCGTGTGTGTCGGATGTTTGATTCGATTGCGCCTTATTATGATTTTTTTAATCATTTTTTTACGTTTGGGGTTGATTGTTTGTGGCGGCGTCGTGTTGCGGGTGTGATTTTTTCTGAGTTGTCTGGGGTTCGTTCTGGTGTGGTCAATATTTTGGATTCGGAGCAAATTGTTGTTGGCGAGGATGGTCAAGTTGAGATTTCTTTTGGTGGCGGGTTGAGTTGTGGGTTGATGTTTCTTGATGTTTGTTGTGGTACGGGGGATTTGGTGTATGAGTTTTTGCGGCGTGGTGGGGGTGGTGTGGAGTTTTTTGGTATTGATTTTTCTCAAGCTATGATTTCGCGTGCGCGGCGTAAGTTACCGGCATTGGCGGGGCGGTTTTTGGTGGGGGATGCGGGGAGTTTACCTTTTGGGGCGGGTTTATTTGATGTTGTTTCGTGTGCGTTTGGGTTGCGGAATGTGAGTGATTTGGGGCGTGTGCTTGGGGAGATGGTTCGGGTGTGCAAGGTTGGTGGTATTGTTGCGGTTTTGGAGTTTTCTTTGCCTCAATTTTTTCTTATTCGGTATCCTTTTCGGGTTTATTTTGAGTATATTTTGCCTTTTGTCGGCGATTTTTTTTCGGGGAATCGGGACAAGGCGTACAAGTATCTGCCTCAAAGCGTTCTCAATTTCGATTCGCCGGCAATTCTAGCTCAAAAGATGCAACAAGCGGGACTTGTTGAGGTCAAGATAGTCCCTATGACGTTCGGGATTGCGAATCTTATCTATGGCAAAAAGAGTCTGCCGTGTGTGTGATTATGTTGGTATTGTATGGGCGGGGTCTTGTTGTACCGCTGTATAAGTTTGCCGCGAAGTGACGAATGACCGGAACGCGGGCATCCCGCCCGTCTGTGTGTGTAATAGAACCAAATAAGTTTGAACGGAACACCAAAACGTGTTGGTAAATGTAAGGTGGGCAACCTGTAACATAAGGTGGGCAACCTGTAACACAAGGTGGGCAACCTGTAACACAAGGTGGGCAACCGACCGCCGGGCGGTTGCGTCGGCGTACTCGCCGACAGTGGAGCGGAAAACGTATCGATATACCAAACCACCAACGTCGGCGACAGCCGACAATAGCCGCGAAGCGGCGAGGGACTATGTAATTCGTTTTATAAGTTCTTGTATCTCAATATATTATCTAGTGAACCTTTCGGTTTCTTCACAAATTTTTACCCTTAACCACAAATAAAAAAAGCGGCGGTCGTCTGTACTAAAGACAACCACCGCCAAGAACAATCCCAAACAAGGAAAGTCCTAACATGAACGAAAAAGATTTTAACACGAACGAAAAAATTTACAACGAGGGTACAGAAAATTCCTACACCACC
>JAISQS010000469.1 GCA_031274045.1 Planctomycetaceae bacterium
TGGATCGCCAACACGCACCGGAATTTCTATCGCCCAAAACCAAAAAACGTTGACGTTGTAGGGGCGAGGCTTGCCCTCGTCCCGAAGGGGTGTGAAGCGCGTTGATATACCGAAATGAGTTTTTTTTGCCAGTAGAAATTCCAATACATTTCCCGCACCATTGGGGACGAGGGCAAGCCTCGCCCCTACAACATTGGGCATTTTGGTTTTGCCAATGCGTGTCCCGCCCCATCTGTTTTCGTCTTGCTTCGCTCGCCGAAAACGCTATTCACCAAGAAAGCCCAGTGGTCGGTTGCCCACCTTACGTTCTCCAACACGTCTTGGCGTTCCTTCCGAACTCGTTCGGTTTCCTAATGCACAGCGGCGGGCGGGATGCCTCGTTATACCACATAAGTTCACCGCAACGCGGCGACGGACTGGAACGCGGGCATCCCGCCCGCCTCTGTGCGCAATAGCACCAAAAAAGTTTGAACTGAACACCAAGACATGGTGGTAAATATTCTCCAACACGTCTTGGCGTTCCTTCCGAACTCGTTTGGTTTCCTAATGCACAGAGGCGGGCGGGATGCCTCGTTATACCACATAAGTTCGACGAGTAGCGGCGCGGACTGGAACGCGGGTGTCCCGCCCGCCTCTGTGTGTAATAGAACCAAAAAAGTTTGAACTGAACACCAAAACGGATTGGCAAACGTAAGGTGGGCAACCGACCGCCGGGCTTTCTTGGTGAATAGCGTTTTCGGCGAGCGGAGCAAGCCGAAAACAGTGGATCGCCAAAACGTGTTGGTTCACCAAAACGCCCAAAACGTAGGGTGTGTTGGTTTTGTCGATGCGTTTTGGCGATCCCGCTGTCGGCGTGTACGCCGACGTAACCGCCCGGCAGTCGGTTACCCACCTTACGATCATCAATGCAAAGAAACTTGTGTGGTATAACGAGGCGGGATGCCCGCGTTCCAGTCCGCGCCGCTACTCGGCAAGATCGCGCGCTTCACAATCTCATGTTGACAACATTCTGCGTTTGCTTGTCAACAATCATCTCTTCTCTCAAATCAATCTCTCATTGTCCCGTATCAAATTGATTTTGGTAATTATCAATCCTCGTTAGAGTCAAATCAACGTGATTTTGGTACGTACCAACACGGCATTGGTACGTACCAATTTGCCGTTGGTATAAGTCAAAACGGTTTTGATACAAACATTTTGGGTATTGGAAGAGTTTGCCGCGAAGCGGCGAAGGACTGGAACGCGGGCATCCCGCCCGCGTTCCAGTCCGTTTACCGCTGCGTGACAAATGTTGTCGGCTGCGATGGTGTTTTGGCGTGTGGTTGGATTATGGTCTTCCGAACCAATTTGCGGCTTGGACGGTTCTTTGGCGTTCTTCGCGTTCGTCGGGGAGGTAGCCTTTGAACCATACTTTGGCGTGGAATTTGAAAGGCTCTCCTGTTGGCAATATTATCGGGCGCGCGGCACGTAATGATTGCGACAGAGTTGGCGGCACCGACGTGTCCGCCGACTCATGGCAACCAATACAACCCTTGTTCTCACCCGGTCGAACATTCATCCAAATCAACTGATTCCCAACAACATTCCGATCCCCATCAAGAACCTGCAACGAAATAAAACGATCCGCAGGAACCTCCACCAAAAACGAACCATCCGCCGCCAAAGGAACAATCCCAAGATCACGCCCAAACGCTCCACCATGACTCTTCCAAGCACGCTCACCCGAAGTCGTATGAGTCGAATGACGAGTCACCTGAGGCAATCCCTCAACAACCCTCAATAACTTGCCAAGCTCACGCGTCCGCGATTCCTGCGAATAGAAAACAGATTGAGCAAAAAGAGTACCGGTAAATTTGGAACTCCTCGTCGAAAGCTCGTCAGAAATCACCGGAGGAACAACACGCGGATGCAACGGACGAGCCTCAAAACACGATTTGCCCGAATCAGAATAAAGCAACGTCAGCTCGCCCGTCAAAACATCCATCGTATAAATCCCAAGCTCCACCCCATCCTTCGGAAACTCCGATATCACCATCTCAACATTCTTCTTCCCCGCCGCCACAAGCAATGTCTTATCATCAAGCCGAATCGCCGTCGTTATAACCATTGGGTCGTTGCCTCCTTGACGCAGGAAAGGTTTGCGAAGGAGTTTTTCGCCGCGTCTTCCTTGTGTCAAAACAGGACCGGCAGGCGTGGTCAAAAGAATATTGTCCGCAGAAAAAGGTTGAGGTTGAGTGAGGCGCAATGTCCGATGCCGGTTGCCAAATTCATCCGATTCTCCGCCCGCGTACCAGTTGCCGTAACCGCCATGAATCGGACGCCAAAAAGACCGACGCTCAGGTCCGTAAATCGTGCGGGCTTGCGTACCATCGGGGCGAAGCGCAAGCAAATTATACTCCGTCTTCATCCGCGAATAGAACAACTCAAGACGCGTTATCAAAATACTCCCGTCATCCGAAACCGACGGCTCCGAATCCCGCCCAAAATTCATCCCAACAACCTGAATATCACCACCATCAGGAGCCATCGTACTCAAACCCGTACAAGGATAACCATGATACTCATCCCGCGTACCAAGACGCGTCGACGAAAAAGCAATCCGACCACTCGGAAGCTCAACAGGTTGAACATCATGATACGGACCCGACGTGATTTGACGAACGAGCGGTCTTGGCGGAATACCGTCCGGCGGCATTATGAAAGCACCTGACAATAGTGATTCATTGCCCGAACTGTCCACTCTAATATTTAGATCGAGCCGGTAAATATGCCACCATGGTGAGTCCTGATTTCGGCGGGCAAACCATACAGTCTTGCCGTCGTATGAAACCTCACAGTCGGCAACATAACCATCCTCAAAAAAAGTCAATTGTTCAACAACCGGTTTCCCATCGACAATCTCAAGCAGATAAAGATTGCGACCGGTTCGGTAGGTCGGACCGCTGTCGGTGGTCGCGTAGGCTTGCCGCCAACTATCCATTTGGAACGGGTTATTTTCAGGGACAACGGCACCTTTGATGAATACAAATCTGGTTGCCTTTTGCGGAATCTCGTCCGATTTGACAACAGGCGAAACAACCGGCACCGCCAAACGCGCCAACGACTCAACACCACGCCGCCAAAGCGACTCACGCGCAGCCATCCGAACACTGTGAAACGGATGATCACGCTCCGCAACTTGCAATACCGACATCGCCTCACGCGTCCCGATTTGATCCAACGCAAGCGCAGCACGATGACGAATCCCAAGCGAATTCTTGTCATCATTGAGCAACTTCGCGAGAAGCGTCACCGACTCAACATCACGAAATCCACCCAACGCCATAATCAACGCCTCCCGATCACGCGGAGTTGGAGAATTGTATTCGTCCTGACCTTGTGCGGATGAATTGTACGGCGGCGGGGCAAATTCGCCGTAGTCACCATCACGCTTCGACGCCGCAAGACGCTCTCGAATTGCAGGAATCGCACGCTTGTCGCCAATAAACAATAACGTCTTCGCCGCATTGATTCGCACCCAACGATTCGAATGATCCAGCAACGGAATTATTCGCGGCACAACATTCGAATCACGGCAAAGCGTCAACATCAAGTTTGAATTAAATGAAGTATTGGTGATCAAAGGACGCGGCACGGGATCGGGCGGAGTTGGCAAAATAAGAAAACGGACGGAGCCTTGGCATTCTTGACGGCTTGCGCAGACACCTACTTTGACTGAGAATTGGGTGTATTTGCCGTCGAGCTTGTAGTGAATAACACTGGAAGCATGCGTATGCAGACCGCGTGCAAAATTCTTCTTGCCAATACGAAGATCAGGAAAATTTGCACTCCGATTGATCATCAACTTGCCATACTCCTGATTCGCCGAGACGAATTGGAGCGTGTCAAGATAAACCTCTTGCCCCTTCGCGTCCGTCAATTTCGCATTCGCCCAATTCGCTCTGTCCATCGAATAATCCTCAACACTATCAACAACCAAATAAAGATCATTCCAATTTTGAACGCTGTACGAAATACCAAACGGCTCATCACCACCGAGAAGCACCGGACTTTTGAAAGCCTCGAATTTGGTGGAAGATTCGGCAACTTGGACAAAAGGCTTGTGATCTTTGCCAGCAATCTCAACAGTAGAAGAGGACGCGTCGCATTTTGCCGGAGCATTTAGCGAACGGAAAGCATGTTCAAGAAGCGTCTCACCCTCACCCGACCGCTCCAACAACGACCGAAAAATTTTCTGAAACGGCTCCTCCTCATAAAACACAAGACGATCAACATCGAGCGGAACTTGCCGGGCAATAAGCGGAGCAAGCGTTCGCAGCCGCTCGTTAAGTTTGGGGTCGTGAAATTGGATTCGCGACAAAGAAAACAGAATCGCATACGGAACAGACAGAATCCGATCACGCGCATCAAGATGCGGGGCATCACTCGGATGAGTGGCTTGGGCTTTGATTGCAATTTCGCTTGCAAGAATTTTGTTGTCGATTTGTCTTGCGTGCGAAGGGAACACGTCCATCAAAACGCCCGCCGCGTCGTCGCCTCCAAAATCCCCCAAAGCATCCGCCGCATAACGCGCCCATTGCGGATTACGCAGGAAATCGGACAACACAGGAAAAGCCTCCGGCAAACCGGAACGCCCCAACACACGAAGCGCAGTTTGAACGCGGATTTTTGCGTCGGCGTTCTTCTCGTTGCTGCTTTTCCGCCAAGTTTCCAACGTCCCCGCAATAACTTTAACCGTCTCCGCATCCGTCCCCAACGCCCCCGCCGCACGAAGTCCCCGCGCAGCCTCACGATGATCCGCCGACTTGATAAGCGAAAGAACCTCCGCCGGAATCCCCGACTCCGGCAACAACTCAATCGCGTCATGCAATTGAGCGATTGTTTTTTGGCGAACATCTTTTTTGCCCAACGCATCGAAGCGGAGATTCTTGCCCGTCAAATTTTCCAACGCAATTCCGGCAGCTTGCCTGACAGTCCAATCAGAGTCATCCAACACTTTCAACAAAGGCTTCAACGCCGACCGGCTTCCACACCAAGCCAGCGATAAAGCAGCATTTCGCCGAACTTCGGCAGCCTCATCCGCCAACGCCGCAATAAGAAAATTTTCAGCTTTGTAAGCGCGCATGTAACCGAGAGCTTCGGCGGCGCGGGCGCGTTCGGCGGTGTTGTGTTTGAGTTTATTTTTTGGTGTGTTGCGGTCTGTTATGCGGGCTTTCGGCTTGCCTGCCGCGTCATCTTTGGGAATCGCAATACCAGACGGCAATTCATCTCTATCTTGCAAAACATGAATCTTCTCAGTCATCGCGTCGTCAAAAGGATTCTCGCTGCCTTTTGTATTTTGGACGTAAATAATTTTGCTTGGCTTGCCGGTTATTATGTTGTCGGCAGGATTCTCATCCGCGTCGGCAAAAAAAATCACACCGAACGCGACCGCCGAAAAAAGCAGAACCGAAAGAGTCCCGCAAAAAAAAGTTTGGAGATTAAGTTTCATTTTGGTTAGGTTTGGTTAAGGGGTTGGTTTTGGTCAGGTGAATTATTGGTTGTTGGTTTGTGGGTGTGTTAGTTCTTTGGTGTATTCGTCGATGATGTATTCGGAGCTTTCTGTCCAGAGTTTGGATGCGGTGTTTCGCAATTTTACGCATGTTTTGGAAAGGGCAAATTCATTGTACACATCATCAAAAGAACGACTCCGGCTTTCAGCCAGCAATGTAACAATGCGTTCTATTTTGCACAAGATATCCAATGTTATATCTTGTCCGTTGAATGTAAATCGATCTTTGTCGATCTTCCGCTTATTATTTAATGTCAACTTCCTCACTGCGTTTTCGGTGTGGAATGAAACTTGGTCGTTGAGTTGACTGTGTGTTAATCTTTGCATTGCTTCGGAACGTGTGTAGGTTCCTTCGATGAGTCTGTTGATGGTAATCATTGTTTTATCGTTTGCGATGGCTCCTTGTACGATGTCAAAATTATGTTGCGTACCGCCGTTTGTGCGGTTTTGTACAACTAGGTCGAGCCATTCTTCGGAGATGCCGTCAAATTTTTTGACTTGTAGGTCGTCTGTTATTTCGGCTTTGAATTCGTAGATGAACAGACCTTCGCCGCCGTTTCTGTCGTAGAGAGTTTGAGCCCAACTTTCGGCTTGTTCTCTTAATGTTGTTGTGTAGAATCCTCTGCCGAAATCGCGTTTATCTTTTGATTGGGCGAGATCGATTTTATCAAAATCTTGATTTGATCCGTGAAATAGTATCATTACGTCTGTGCAGAATCCTTTTTCGATATCTTGTTCATCTTTTGATTGGTAGATATCGTCTCGCGAACGGATTTTATTTTTATTGAGTAATAACATGATTATTGTATTTGTTTTGGTTTTTTTGAATTGTAATATATCAGCGAAATATCGTTTTTAACTCAATCTTATTTTTACCTGATTTTTCCTAAACAAAACAACCTTAGTAGCCATTGACAATAAAAAATTCCTGATTATTTCGTTTTTTGTGGGGCTTTTACATCGTGCCTTTTATCAAGCACTGTATCAATGCAATGTATCAACGCCCTGAAAGGGCAAAATATCATAGCGTAGGGCAACG